>NZ_BAABAB010000003.1:50020-98500 GCF_039537205.1 Microlunatus ginsengisoli
CCGACCGATGCGGTCGGACCAGACCGACCACGGCAGCACCGACAGCGCGACGCCCCAGGTGGCCAGCGAGACCGAGAGCGCCGCCTGGGACGCGTCGATCCGAAGTCCGCGGGCGAGCACCGGAAGCAGGCCCTGAGGTGCGTACAACTGTGCGAAGGTCGCGATCCCGGCCGCGCCGAGGCCGACCAGCAGGCGCCGGTAGGCCACCGTGCCGGCCCGGTAGCCGGACCAGCGACCCCGGAGCCGGTGCGTCGGGTCGATGGCGGTCGTGCTCACCAGGACACGGTAGAAATCGCCGATCGAGACCACAAATGCATCTTTGGCGCAAATCTCATACGATTTTTGAATGGAAGCGTCCGACCTGCAGCGAATCTCACGGTTGCTGCCGATCTTTCTCGCGGTGGCCGAGACCGAGCAGGTCACGGTCGCGGCGTCGGTGCTGCGGATGCCGCAGCCCACGGTCAGCCGAGCGCTGCACTCGCTGGGCGGCCTGATCGGCGCCCCGGTGGTGGAGCGGCGAGGTCGCGGCATCGTGCTGACCGCGGCCGGTCGCGAGCTGCTTCCCTACGCGCAGTCCGCCGTCGACCAGATCGTCGCCGGGGTGGCCGCAGCCGGCCGGACCGACGTCGTGGGACATGGTGAGATCGCCATCGCGTTCCAGAACATGCTCGGCGAGACCGTGGTCCCGGCCCTGATCCGGCGGTTCCGCGAGCGCTTCCCGGCGGTCTCCTTCGGCCTCACCCAGGGCTCGCGGCAGCGCTGCCTGAGCGCGCTGGATCACGGCGACGCCGCCGTTGCCCTGGTCGCGACCCCGCCGCGCCGAGACGATCTGGTCACCCTCCCGCTGTACGAGGAGCCGCTGGTGCTGGTCGTGCCCCGGCATCATCGGCTCGCCGATCGGAGCCGGGTCGGGCTGGACGCGTTCGCCACCGAGGAGCTGATCGCGCTGAAGCCGGGCTACGGCCTGCGGCTCGGCATCGAGGAGCTGTTCGCCGAAACGGACCGTCGACCCCGGATCGCGTTCGAGGCCGAGGACGCCCATACGGCGCGCGGGCTGGTCTCGGCCGGGCTCGGGGTGACCATCGTGCCGTCCTTCCCGCCCGACCCGCAGACCGAGCAGATCCGGATCGACCACCCGAAGGCGGTCCGCACGATCGGCGCGCTGGCCCGCCCGGGCGGCGGGACTCCCTCGGTCCGGGCCTTCGTCGGCTTTCTCCAGACCTCGGGCGCAGCGGTCGCGGTCAGCTCGCTCGGCCCGTACGCCCGACCGCTGGTCTCGCTCCCGGCCTGAGTCCGACGATCAGCCGGCCTGCCGGGCCTGCTCACGGAGCACCCCGAGCACGGCTGCGGCCGCCGGCGTGTGCGCGACGGAGTCCTTGACCACCGCGAAGATCGAGCGAACCGGGACCGGACAGGTGACGGGCACCGCGACCACGCCCGGCGGCAGGTTCCGGGCGCCGAGCCGCGGCAGCACGGTGATTCCGATCCCCGCCGCGACGAACGCGATCGCGGTCGGGTAGTCGTGAGCCTCGACGTGGAACGGCGGGCTGAAGCCGGCCGCGTGGCAGGCGGTGATCAGGTTCTTGCGGCACCAGCCGCGGGCGAAGTCGTTGTCGACCCACCGGTCGCTGGCCAGCGCGGCGAGCTCGACCTCGGTGGCGGCGGCCGAGGGGTGATCCTGCGCCAGCACCGCGACGTAGGGGTCGTCGAGCAGGTGGTGTGCCCTCACCCCGACCTGCTCCCTGCCGGACTGGTCGACCAGGATCTGGATGTCGGGCCGATCGCCCGGACCGGTCGGGACGTCCTCCAGCAGGCTCAGATCCAGCCGCAGTGCGGGGAAGTCGGCGAGCATCGCCGCGACCACCTGCGGCATCCAGGCCGCACCGACCGACGCGAAGTAGGCGATCGACAGCGCGCCCGTCCGGCCGGCACGGAGATCGCCGACCATCGACTCGACCTCGCCGAGCCGGTCCAGCACCCCGTCCACCCGCAGGGCGAGCGCACGCCCGGCGGCCGTCGGCTCGATCCCCCGGCCGACCCGGCTGATCAGGGTGAGCCCGGTCTCGCGCTGCAGCGCGGTCAGGTGCTGGCTGACCGCCGATGGGGTGTAGCCGAGGTTGGCGGCCGCCGCCTGAACGGAGCCGCTGGCGACGACGGAGCGGAACACGCGGAGGCGATGGACGTCCAGCACGCCAGAGATCATACAGTCAGACTGAACTGTCGTGTAGATCAATTTGCTTGTGCTAACGCTACTGGCGGGCGAGCATGGTGGCCGTGACCTCGCTCGCCGATCCGGCCTCCGCCACCCGCCCGAGCCCGACCGCGGCGGGTCCCGGCTGGCGCCCGCTGGTCGCGGCGGCCGTCACGATGGTGCTGTGGGCGTCGGCGTTCGTGGTCATCCGTGGCCTCCGCGACGTGCTGGATCCCGGTCCGATGGCGGTCGGCCGGCTCCTGGTCGGCAGCGTCGTGCTGAGCGCAATCGCGCTCGGCCGCCGAGGCTGGACCCGGCGGCTGCCGCGTGGCCGGGCGTTGGTCCTGATCATCGGCTACGGGGTGCTCTGGTTCGGTATCTACACCGTCGCGGTGAACGCCGCCGGACGTTACCTCGACGCCGGCACGAGCGCGATGCTGGTCAATCTCGCGCCGATCATCGTCGCGGTGCTGGCCGGAACCTTCCTGCACGAAGGCTTTCCTCGCAACCTGGTGCTGGGGCTGGTGATCGCGTTCGCCGGGGTGGCGATCATCGCCGGGGCCACCGCCACCGGTCAGGTCCGACCGACCGGGGTTCTGTTGGCCCTCGCGGCAGCCGCGTTGTACGCCGTCGGCGTGCTGCTGCAGAAGCAGGCGCTGGCCACCGTCGACCCGGTCACCGTCACCTGGCTCGGCGCGCTGGCGGGGGCGGTCGCCACGCTACCGTTCCTGCCCCGACTGGTCAGCCAGGCCGGCGAGAACCCGTGGCCGGTGCTGCCCGGCGTGATCTTCCTCGGCGTCTTCCCGACCGCGATCGCCTTCCTGCTCTGGACGTATGCGTTGTCGAAGACCAGCGCCGGACGGATGGCCGCCTCGAGCTATGTGGTACCGGGTATCGCGGTGCTGCTGTCCTGGATCTTCCTGACCGAGGTTCCCCCCGTGCTGTCGCTGGTCGGCGGCGCGGTCTCGCTGCTGGGCGTGGCGATCACCCGGCTCGGCCCGCGCCGCCGATCGGCTGCGGTCAGGACAGCGGATCGAGGATGATGCCGGCCTCGGCCGGATCACCGCTGTGTATCAGCGACTCCTGGCCGGTGACGTCGTCGAACGCGAAGCCGTAGGCCTTCTTGTCCACCATGTTCGCGTGGATGATCGCCGAGTAGTGGTTGGTCAGATCCGTTCGATAGAAGGATTCCGGGTCGCTCACCGGCTCCGCGGTCGAGGCGCCGAGGGTCCCCCGGTGCAGCGCGGCGCACAGGGTGCGGGCGATCGGGCCGACGACGAGGTCGTTCGGTGCGGCGAGATTCCCGTCGCAGTCCCAGACGTCGGAGGTGCTCGGCCGGGCGAAGCTGGCGACCTGCTTCCCGGCGGTGTCGGTGAAGATCAACTTCCCGCCCGAGCTCGAGCCGAAGAACTTCTTCTCCGGCTCGTGGGCGAACGGCACCACGGTCAGCTTCTTGCCGGAGTAGGACTTCCAGGCCTTGGCGATGTAGTCGTCCAGGTAGTCAGCGGCCAGCAGGCCCGCGTCGGTCGCCTTGCCCGGCGCCAGCACCCGGAGCACCTGGCCGTCGTCGCCGGTGATCACGGTCCGCTCGAAACCCTTGGTGTGCTTGATCGCGTCGATCACCTTCTGCCGGCCCCCGTCCACCAGGTCGCCGGTCTTGTCGGTGCTGCCGTCGCCGGAGGTCACGTTGACTTGGTGCGGGAGCGCGAACTGGTCGACCTGGGATGAGTTCAGCCACAGACCGGCGTCGTTGAAGGTGAACTCGGACCAGTCGAACAGGGTGTCGGCGTTCTTGTCCGAGGGATTCCAGGGTGCCGGCTGCACCAGCCCGTCGGCGACCAGGGAGAAGGCCAGCTTCTGGCCGAACGAGAAGTAGATCCGTCCGGACAGGTTGCGCGGGATCTTCAGCGTGACGGCGGCGCCGTCGTCGGGACCGGCGATCGAGACGTCCGGCGCCGGGGCCGGGTCGTCGCCGCCGGGCAGCGACCACGGGGTGAAGCGGCCCGCGCGGTCGACGTAGCCCAGCTTGTCGGTCTTCAGGTCCACGCCGAGGACGTACAGATAGAGCGGTCCGGACTGCCCGCTGTTGTTCTTCACCCTGACCGGGAGCTGGGCCGGCGCTGCGGCCTGTGCCGTGGAAACGAGCAGGAGCGTGGACAACGCGGTGACGAACGCGGTCAGGACCGCAACCAGCGTGGCGATGACGCCGGGACGCCGAGGGAGCAGATGACGGGAGATGGACATGGCGAACTGACCCTTTCGGGTGGGGGAACAGGTGCAACCGGTCCCGTCACGGCGCACACGCTCCCACATGGGAGGGGCACCGGGCCGGCGGGCCGGACGCGGACGAAACCAGGGGGCCGCGCGGCATACCGCGGGCGGACGGCACGATGGCCGCCACGGTTCAGATGCGCAATCTGCTCCTCTCGTCGATGAGAGCGCTCTCACAAAGTTACTCAAACGTAACCTCGAAATTGATCAAGGTCAACAGATTGCGCCGCGCGTCCCTGGGACGGACCGAAAAACCGGTCGCCGGAACGTTCAGCCGGCTGTCAGAGTCGAGTCATGAGCGTTGCCGCCGCCGGCGTACGGCTGCCGTGACGTGAGGTCCCGGCGCAGGTGCGCCATGCCGTTGCACAGATCGTCGGCGGCGGACCGATCGTGTCCGCGGTCTCGCAGCCGGGCGGGTTCTCGCCCGGGACCGCGGACCGGTTGCGCACCGCCGAGGGCCGACGGGCCTTCGTCAAGGCGGCCAGCCCGGCCCAGAACGAGCACACGCCCGGCATCCATCGAACCGAGGCCCGGGTCGTGGCGGGGCTGCCGGCCAGCCCCCACCTCCCCCGGCTGCTGGGGACGTACGACGACGGCGAGTGGGTGGCCGCGGTCTACGCCGACATCGAAGGAGCGCCACCGGCCATTCCCTGGCGTGTGCGCGAGATCGAGGCGACGGCGGCGGCGCTGACCGCGATCGCCGAGTGTTGTACGCCGAACCCCGTCCCCGGCCTGCGCCCCGAGGATGTCGTCGGGCGCTATCTGGCCGAGGTCGAGCCCGATCGGCTCACCGCCGCGCTGGCGGGTCTGTCTGGATACTTCGTCGATGCGGCCCGGAACCCCCCGCCACGGGGGCTGCCGACCGTGCGGGCGTTCCAGGCCGCCCACGGCGTGTCCACGCTGCGCTGGCTGCGCCGCCGGCTCCGCTGACTCACCCGTCGTCCTCCCACCGCACTCGACGATCCGGCCGTGCTGGAGCAGGACGATCCGCCCTGGACAGCGCGATCCGCTGCTGCTGCCCGACGGAGAGTCCGACGCCACCCGTCCGGCCGGGCGGGTTCTCAACCGGGAGGGGCCGGTCGGCGAGCGGTCAGCGGGGGCCGGGGCCGGGCTGTGCGCCCTGGCTGCCCTGGTCCTGACCGGGGGTGCCGGTGCCGGGCTGGCCGCCGCCGCCCTGCTGGCCGGAACCGCCGAAGCCCCAGCCGTCGTAGCTGTTCTGGCCGTAGACCAGCGAGGCCGGCGGCGCGTCGAACGACGCGAACGGCTTGCCGGCGAGGTACTTCTGCATCGCCGGCTTCCAGATGTCCTGGCCTGCGTCGCCGCTGCCGGAGCCTTCCAGATACAGGCCGGTGGAGGGAACCGTGTAGCCCTTCAGGCCGCGCTGGTAGCCCGACGAGGTCCGGACGAACGGCTTGCGGGTGTTGTCGATGCTGATCATCGCCGCACCGGCCACCTGCGGTGTGTAGCCGACGAACCAGACCGCCGCGTTGCTGTCGATGGTGCCGGTCTTGCCGGCCTCCGGCCGGCCGTCACCGGTCAGCGCGCGCCGCCCGGTGCCTTGCGTCATCACCTTGGACAGCAGGGAGTTCATGGCGTTCGCGACGTCGGTGGAGATCACCCGCTGACAGTTGGCGCTGGTCACCGCCCGGTCCTTGCCGGCACTGTCGGTGATCTTGGAGACGATGATCGGGTCGCAGTGGATGCCGCCCGAGGCGAACGTGGCATACGCCTCCGCCATCGACAGCGGGCTCACCTCGACCGTGCCGAGGGTGAACGAGGGCTTGTCGGCGTAGGAGCTGATCGGCGCGCCGGCCGTGCTCGACTCGACACCCAGCTTCTCCGCCATCTTCGTCACGTCGCACATGCCGACATCCAGGGCCAGCTGGACGAAGTAGGTGTTCACCGAGAACTCCGCGGCCCGGTTCATGTCCATCACGCCGTTGACCCCGGTCGAGTTGCTCACCTGCCAGTTGCCCGACACTTGCTTGGTGCCGTCGCAGCTGGCGAAGCTGGCGCCGGAGAAGTTCATCGTCGGCCGCGCGTCGAACCGCTTGGACAGCGGGATGCCCTTCTCCAGGGCCGCGGCCGCGGTGAACGCCTTGAAGGTCGACCCCGCCTGGAAGCCCTGGGCACCGCCCATGTCCGGCGTGACCGAGTAGTTCCAGTAGGTCTGGCCCTTCTTGGTGTTCGAGCCCATCGCCGGGCGGCTCTGGGCCATCGCCACGATCAGCCCCGTGCCCGGCTCGATCATGTCCATCGCCGCGATCACCGGATCGGTCGCGCCGACGGCCTTGCTGACCTGTTTCTGCACCGTCTTCTGGGTGTCCGGGTCCAGTTTCGTCTCGATGGTCAGGCCGCCGCGCTTGATCTCTTGCTGCCGCTCCTCGACGGTGCTACCGAGGCTCGCCGTCTGCTCGAGCGAGCGGTAGACGTAGTCGCAGACGAAGGGGTACTTCGTGCCCTGGCAACCGTTCACGGTGTTCTTCACCTGGTGCGCGTCGAACTTGGTTGCCTTCGCCTTGGCCACGTCCGCCGGCCGGGCGGTGCCGAGCTCGGACATCCGGTCCAGCACGACGTTGCGGCGGGCGA
Organism: Microlunatus ginsengisoli; assembly: GCF_039537205.1. Classification (NCBI taxonomy): domain Bacteria; kingdom Bacillati; phylum Actinomycetota; class Actinomycetes; order Propionibacteriales; family Propionibacteriaceae; genus Microlunatus; species Microlunatus ginsengisoli. The sequence continues at coordinate 57,072 of NZ_BAABAB010000003.1, forward strand.
TGCCGGCGTCGGGGTTGGTCACCGGGTCGTAGCCGTTCGGGTTCTGGACCAGGCCCGCGAGCATCGCCGCCTGAGGCAGGGTCAGCTTCGCCGCGGTGGTGCCGAAGTAGTGCTCGGCGGCGACCTCGATGCCGTAGGCGCCGTCGCCGTAGTAAGCGATGTTGAGGTAGCGCTCGAGGATCTCGTCCTTGGACAGCGTCTTCTCCACCGAGATCGCGTAGCGCAGCTCGCGGATCTTGCGGTCATAGCTGGTCGAGGTGGCCTCCTCGACCGCTGCCTGGTCGCCGCTTTGCTTGGCCGCCTCGACCTGGACCATCTTCACGTACTGCTGGGTGAGGGTCGATCCGCCCTGGGTGACACCACCCGCGAACAGGTTGGTGATGAAGGCGCGGGCCGTGCCCTGCGCGTCCAGCGGGCCGTGCTCGTAGAACCGGTGGTCCTCGATCGAGACGATCGCCTGCCGCATCACCGGCGCGATCTCGTCCAGGCCGACGTACACCCGGTTCTCGTCGTAGAAGTAGGCGAGCACGTGGCCGTTGGCGTCCAGCACCTCGCTGCGCTGGCTCTGCGCCGGCGGGTCGAACGCGATCGGCAGGTCGGCGAGCCCGTTCTCGGCCGCCTTCGCCCCCGCCGCCGCACCGCCGACCGCCGGCAGCGCGATCGCCGCGACCAGCAGCCCGCACAACGCGCTGATCAGCACGAAGAGGCCGCTCGCGCGGGCAACCGCGAGCGGCCGACGGGCAGTGCGTTGGCGTGGAGATCTCATCAACTAGGCCAACCCCGAGACGGCACGATCAGTTCCCGATCCGGGCTGTGATCTGTTCTGGTGACCTGGGTCGCCATCGGCGAGGCTACGCTGGCGGCGTGCCCAGGACGATCGCCACGAACACCACCGTCGGCCTCGACGAGCTGCTCGAGTTCGTCCGTCCGCGCCACCACCTGCTGCTCGCCACCACCCGTGCCGACGGGCGGCCACAGCTCTCCCCGGTGACCGGTGGGGTGGACGCCGCCGGCCGGATCGTCATCTCGTCCTATCCCGGACGGGCCAAGACGACCAACGCCGAGCGGGACCCCCGGGTGTCGGTCTGCGTGTTGTCCGACGACTTCGGCGGGGCCTGGGTGCAGGTCGACGGCGACGCCGAGGTGTTGCACATGCCCGACGCCGAGGACGGTCTGGTGGACTACTTCCGCTGCATCTCCGGCGAGCATCCGGACTGGGCGGAGTATCGAGCGGCGATGCGCGTGCAGAACAAGTCGCTGATCCGGATCACGATCACCAGGTGGGGCCCGATCGCGACGGGTGGCTTCCCCGCCGATGTCGCCGCCCGGCTGGACGGCTGAGACCCGCTCAGTCCTTCTCCCGCAGTTCCAGCCCGACCTGATCGGCGTCGATCTGGTTGAGCGCCCGTTCCAGCACACCGAACGGGTACGTCCCCAGGTCGCGGATCCGCAACAGCTCGTCCCGCTGAGCGTTGAGCAGCTCGATCCGCAGCGCGCGCCGCTCGCTGCGCTGGTCCGGCGTCTCCGCGAGCGGTCCGTCCCGGCCGAGACCGTCCAGGATGGTCCGGGCGGTCTGCAGGGTCTCGGCGGTGTAGGACTGCCCGTCCGGCCGGCGCAGCTCCGGGTCGTCCAGCCGAGCCGACGCCGCCTGGACCAGGTCGGCGCGCAGTGCCGCCGGGGTGTCCGGATCGCCGTTGCCGTGGTGGGCGAACCCGAGCCGGCGAGCCAGCCAACCGAGGGTGCCGCCCTGGATGATCAGGGTGCCCGCGGCCACCACGAACGCGATCAGGACCAGCAGGGCCCGCTGCGGAACGTCACTGTCCAGCGACTGGGCGGCCGCGAGGGTGACCGCGCCCCGCATCCCCGCCCAGACCAGGATGGCGCCCTCCCGCCAGCCCAGACGCTGGGCAGCGAGGTAGTCGAGGTCGGCCAGCCCGCGCGTCACCCGGACGCCGATCTGCTCGACCCGCCGCTGACGTCGCTCGGCATGTTCGGGACTGGTGTCGGACGGGCCGCGAGGGGGCGCGGACTCGATCATGGAGATCCGGTCCTGGATGGTCTCCATCCGGATCCGGGACCGGGCGGCGGCGCGCTCGCGCCGGGCCAGCGCCCACAGCGAGAGGGTGATGAACGCAGCGCGGACGGCGATGATCGCGACGCCGGCCACCGCCGCGACCAGCACCGCCCCGGAGACGCTGCCGTGCTCCGCGGTCACCTCGTCGATCACGGTGTGCATCTCCAGGCCCATGATCAAGAAGATGAAGCTCTCCAGCAGGAGCTCGAGGGTGCGCCAGACGGCTCGCTCGGTGATCCGGTCCTCGGGACGGAGATACTTCGGCGCTCCGTGGCCGGTCACCAGCCCGGCCGTCACGGCGGCCACCAAACCGGACGCGCCCAGGTGCTCGGCCGGCAGGAAGGCGACGAACGGGACGACCAGCGAGACGGCGACGCTGGAGGTCGCCTGGCGCAGCCGGGCGCGAACCCTCAGGTTGAGCCGGCCAACGACGAAACCGATCGCCACCGCGACCAGCACGGCGTAGAGGAAGTCCACCAGCACGTGCCGCCAGACGATCGTCACGCCGACCGCGGCCACCGCCGAGCGGAGCAGGACCAGGGCGGACGCGTCGTTGAGCAGGCTCTCCCCCTCCAGCACGGTGACGATCCGCGACGAGACCCCGGCCTTGCGCACGATAGCCGTGGCGACGGCGTCGGTCGGGCTGATGATGGCCCCGAGGGCAATCGCGAGCGGCAGGCCGATGCCGGGGATCAGCCGGTTCACCAGCAGGCCGACCACGATCGCCGACACGAAGACCAGCACCACCGACAGGCCGGAGATGATCCGGAAGTCCCGCCGGAACTCCATCGTCGGCATGCTGACCGCGGCCGAGTACAGCAGTGGGGGCAGCACGCCGCCGAGGATCACCTCCGACGGCACGTCGACCGTGCCGGTGATCCGGAGGTAGCTGACGATCACCCCGAGCAGCACCAGCAGCAGCGGCGACGCGATGCCGATCCGGGGTGCCAGCGCGTTCACGCCCACCACAGCCAGCACCCCGAGGACCACGACGATCAGCAGATCCATGGGGAGCATTCTGCTCAGCCACGAATCGGCACTCGGGTGCTACTCCACTGCGAGCACCGGTCCGAGCAGGGCGCCGCCGTCGACGACCAGCTCCGAGCCCGTGGTGTAGGTGGCGTCGACCGCGAGATAGAGCACGGCTCGGGCCACCTCGTCGGGTTCACCGATCCGAGGGATCGCCTGGCCGGCATACAGCGAGTCGGGCAGGCCGGCGGTCATCGGCGTACGGATGGGTCCGGGGTGGATCGAGTTGATCCGGACGCCGGTGCCGGCGAAGTCCATCGCGGCGGCCTTGGTCAGCCCACGGACGCCCCACTTCGAGGCGACGTAGCCGGCCAGTCCGGCATAGCCCATCATGCCCGCCGTCGAGGAGATGTTGATCACCACGCCGCCGCGGCTCCGGGTCCGCATGCCCGGCAGCACGGTGTGCATGCCGAGGTAGACACCGGTCAGGTTCACGTCGACGATCCGGCGGAAGTCCGCCGGCGACATCTCCTCGATCCCGCCGAAGATCGCGATCCCGGCGTTGTTGACCAAGATGTCGACCCCACCGAGCCGGTCCGCGACCGCGACCGCGTCAGCCCACTGCTCCTGCTGGGTGACGTCGAGGTGGACGTACGTCGCCCGTTCGCCCAGCTCCTCCTGCAACGCCTTGCCCTCGTCGTCCAGCAGGTCGCCGAACACGACGCCGGCTCCTTCCGCGACGAGGCTCCGCACCTGGGCCTCGCCCAGTCCGCGAGCGCCTCCGCTGACCAGCGCGACCTTGCCGCTCAACCGACCCATGATCGTCCTCCTCCTCGAGTGATCTCGTCATCGACGCTAGGCGCGGTCGCTGCGTCACAGCAGAGGCAGAGGTCCCGGCACGCACGTCTGATGGCTCACACTCCAGGCGGTGCAGCCGGCCCGATCAGCGCAGCGCGGTGCTGGCCAGGTCGGCGCTGACCGCGCCCGCGGTCTCGATCACCCGGTCGCGAAGCTCCGCCGGCCGCTCCGGACTGGTGGTGGAGACGTTGATCGCGGCCACCACCCGGCGGTCGGCGTCGCGGATCGGGGCCGCGAGCGAGTACAGCCCGGCCTCCAGCTCCTGGTCGACCTCGGCCCAGCCCTGCTCGCCGACCGTCCGCAGGATCGCCCGCAGCGCGGCCTCGTCGTGCACGGTCCGCGGGGTCGGCGGGGTGAGGTCGGCGGCCACGAAGTAGGAGTCCAGCTCGTCCGGGGTCAGTGCGGCCAGCAGCACCCGGCCCATCGAGGTCGCGAACGCCGGGAAGCGGGTGCCGACCGCGATCCCGACGGTCATGATCCGCCGGGTCGACACCCGGGCGACGTAGACGATGTCGGTGCCGTCCAGCACGGCCGCCGAGGTCGACTCGCCGATCTCGGCGGAAAGCCGTTCCAGGTGCGGCTGGGCGAGCTTGGGCAATCCGAACCCGGACAGGTATGCCGTGCCGAGCCGCAGCACGTGCGGGGTGAGCTCGAACAGCCGGCCGTCGGTGCGGACGTAGCCCAGCTCGGCGAGGGTGTGCAGGAAGCGGCGGGCCGCCGCCCGGCTGAGCCCGGCGGCGACGGCCACCTCGCTCAGCGTCATCCGGGGTCGGTCGGCGTTGAAGGCGGTGATCACCTGCAGGCCGCGGGCCAGCGACTGGACGAACTCCTCGGCCACCGGTCAGTCCCCGTCACCGAGCACGCGCAGGGCCAGGTCGAGCCGGGACCGCAGCGCGTCGACGCCGATCCCGAAGGTCTCGGTGACGACCGCTCCGCCGGGTCCGACCAGCACCGTCGCGACGTCGGTATAGATCCGGCTGACGCAGCCGACCCCGGTCAGCGGATAGCTGCAGGCCGGCACCAGTTTGGGCTCCCCCGACTTGGTGAACATGGTCATCATCACGAACACGTCCTTCGCCCCGATGGCGAGATCCATCGCGCCGCCGACCGCCGGGATCGCGTCCGCCGCCCCGGTGTGCCAGTTCGCCAGGTCGCCGTGCTCGGAGACCTGGAACGCGCCGAGCACGCAGACGTCGAGGTGGCCGCCGCGCATCATCGCGAACGAGTCGGCGTGGTGAAAGTAGGCCGTGCCGGGCAGCTCGATCACCGGCACCTTGCCGGCGTTGATCAGGTCCGGGTCGATCTCGTCGCCGACCGCCTCCCGGCCCATGTTCAGCATGCCGTTCTCGGTGTGCAGCACGACCCCGGACTCGGGTGTCAGGTAGTTGGCCACGGTCGTCGGCTGGCCGATGCCGAGATTCACGTACGACCCCGCGGGGATCGCGGCGGCCACCGCCTCGGCGATCTCGTTCTTGCTGCGTGGGCCGCGGTCCAGGTGCTCGACGGTGTCCGTGCTCATGCCGACTCCTCGTTGCGCGCGCTCAGGTCGACGATCCGGTCGACGTAGATGCCGGGGGTGATCACGGTCTCCGGGTCGATCTCGCCGGTCTCGACCACCCGGCGGACCTCGGCAATGGTGGTCCTCGCGGCGGTCGCCATCACCGGTCCGAAGTTGCGGGCCGTCTTGCGGTAGGTCAGGTTGCCCATCCGATCACCGACGTATGCCCCGATCAGCGCGACGTCGCCCTTGATCGGATACTCCAGGACGTACGTCCGGCCGTCGATCTCGCGGACCTCCTTGCCCTCGGCCAGGGGCGTGCCGACGCCGGTCGGGCAGAAGAAGGCGCCGATCCCGGCCCCGGCGGCCCGCATCCGCTCGGCCAGGTTGCCCTGCGGCACGACCTCGAGCTCGATCTTGCCGGCCCGGTAGAGGCCGTCGAAGACCCAGGAGTCGGTCTGCCGCGGGAACGAGCAGATCACCTTGCGGACCTGGCCGGCGGCCAGCAGCGCCGCCAGCCCGGTGTCACCGTTGCCCGCGTTGTTGTTCACCACGGTCAGATCCGTGGCACCCTGCCGGATCAGCGCGTCGATCAAGGTGACCGGCATGCCGGCCATCCCGAAGCCACCGATCAGCACGGTCGAGCCGTCGGCGACGTCGGCGACCGCCTGATCGGCCTTCTCGAAGATCTCCACCCGGCTCACGCCCGGGCTCCTTCGGAGTCGAGATTCTCCACCACCACGGCCAGCGCCTGGCCGACGCCGATACAGATCGCCGCGACGCCCCAGCGCTGCCTTTCGGTGATCAACCGCTTGACCAGGGTGCCGAGGATGCGGCCGCCGGAGGCGCCGAGTGGGTGCCCGATGGCGATCGCCCCGCCGCGGGCGTTGACGATCTCGGGGTCGATCCCCCAGGCATCCAGGCAGGCCAGCGACTGCACCGCGAATGCCTCGTTCAGCTCGACCGCACCGACGTCGTCCCAGTCGATCCCGGCCCGGCGAAGCGCGGCGTTCGCCGCCTCGACCGGGGCGAACCCGAACAGCTGTGGCTCCAGCGCGAACGCTCCCCGACCGGCGATCCGAGCCAGTGGCTCCGAGCCGATGGTGGTCGCCGCCGCCTCGGACCCGAGCAGCACCGCGGAGGCGCCGTCGTTCAGCGAGGACGCGTTGCCGGCCGTGATCGTGCCGCCGGGCCGGAAGGCGGGCTTCAACGTCGCCAGCGTCTCGGGCGTGCTGCCCGGCCGGATCGTCTCGTCCCGGGACAGCTCGGCGCCCGGCACCGCGACCACGAGATCGTCGTAGAAGCCGTCGCTCCAGGCGGCATCCGCCAGCCGGTGTGACCGGGCCGCGAACTGGTCCTGGCGCTCGCGGGAGATGCCGAACTTCTCCTGCAACTGCTCGTTGCACTCCCCCAAGCTGACGGTCCACTCCGAGGGCATCCGCTTGTTCACCAGGCGCCAGCCGAGCGTCGTCGACACCGCGCTGAGATCGCCGGCCGGATAGGCCCGGGACGGCTTCGGCAGCACCCAGGGTGCGCGGGTCATCGACTCGACCCCGCCGGTCAGCACGATCTCGGCGTCACCGGTCTCGATCGTCCGCGATCCGATCATGGCGGCATCGAGGCTGGAGCCGCACAGCCGGTTGACCGTGGTCGCCGGGATGCTCACCGGGAGCCCGGCCAACAGCACGGCCATCCGGCCCACGTTGCGGTTCTCCTCGCCGGCGCCGTTCGCGTTGCCCCAGACCACCTCGCCGACGTCGCTCGGATCGAACCGAGGGACCTTCGCGAGCAGCCCGGTCAGCGCCGCTGCCGCGAGATCGTCGGGTCGGACCTCGGAGAGGGCGCCGCCGAGCTTGCCGAACGGGGTGCGGGCGGCGGCGTACAGATAGGCGGGTGTCATCGGCGACCTTCTCCTGGAGTCTGGCTTGCGTTCGCTCTGCGAACACCTGTTCTTCCTGCGAACACAGTTTAGGATCGATCGCAGCGGCGGGTCAACCGGAGGAACGTGTGATGTCGTACGCATTCGGCGCCGAGATCTGGACCTGGGCGGGGCCCGCGCCCTGGTCGAGTTGAGCTGGAGCTGCGCCCGAAGGGCGCGCCCTGATCGTCATGGCGACCGGTGCTCGAGCTGCGTGCGGATCCGCGCGCGGCGAGTCCCCAGGCGGTGGGCCATGCCCCGGTCGGCTGCGCCGGTCAGAACGCGTGCCGCCGGCGGAGCGGCCGCGGCCGCCCGTCTGGATCGTGCACGACCCGGTACATCGGCAGCGCCCAGGCTCGGGTCAGCGCTGAGATGGTCAGTTTTCGAAGCGTCCGCAGCCTCCCCGGCGGCCGATCACCCCGACAGTCGTTGTCCCGCCAGGCCTGCAGCGCAGCCGCGGCCGAGGAGAACGCCTCGAACATCCCTTCGGGAGCGACGCAGTCGGCCATCACGTCGAGCAGCAGCCGATCGTCCAGGTCCGCCGGCGCCCGACCCGTCTCCAGGACGGAGATGTCCCCGGGATAGTCGTCCGGTCCCAGGCGGCGATCGAGATGCTCGGCTGCCAGGGTGAGCCGCAGCCGGCGGGCGTAGGTGCTGTGGTCGCCGCCGGCGCTGTCGAGGACGACCGCGGAGAGCTCTGAGTCGTGCGTCCACGATCGGCGGTTGAAGTTGTCGGACCCGATCGTGGCCCACCAGTCGTCGATTACGCAGACCTTGGCGTGAACGTAGACCGGAAGCCCCCGGTGGTTCTCCAGGCCATAGACGGCGACCCGATCGCCGCCGGCCTCGATCAGCCGGGAGACGGCATCGTGCCGGCCGAGTTCTTGCGGCACCCGCGACAGCGCTCCGGACTGGTCGGGCAGGTGCGGCAACACCGCGATGACCCGGAGCTCCGGTTTCGATCGGAGCGCATCGGCGAACGTCGCCGCGATCTCGGGTGACCAGAGGTACTGGTCCTCGATGTAGATCAGCCGCTCCGCTCGTGCGAGCGCCTTGCTATAGCCGCGGGCGACGCTGCGCTCGCCGCCGCGGGCGAACGGATAGTCCCGCCCGTGGCGCAGGTTCGGATATGTCCGCAGCAGCTGGACGGTGTGCGTCCCGCCCGGCACCGGTTTCGGCGGCGGCGCCTGCACCGGCAACGGGTCCGGCGACAGGTCGTCGCCGGAGAGCCGGTCACGCAGCCGGCGGACCGGGCTACGGCTCAGCGGTGTCGGGTCGGTCCAGCGCTCTCGGAAGACCGTCTCCACGTCGTACACCGCCGGACCCGAGATGGCGGCCTGGATGTCGTGCCAGGCCGGTGTCGGCCCGTACGCCTTCGCCATCGACTGAGCCTGCGGATCGCCCTCGTGCCGTGGGTCGTCGCGGCGGGAGTGACACAGGTCGATCCCGCCGACGAAGGCGATGTCGCGATCGGGCCGGCCGGCGTAGCGGATCACGACCAGCTTCTGGTGGTGCGATCCGCCCGTCCGCACCCGCATGTCGAGCAGCGCCTCCGCGCCGTCGGCCTGCAACTGCTCGCCGGTCTGCCGGTTCTCCGCGCCCGAGAAGGAGAACTTGTCCCAATGCGACCGCCAGATCAGCCCGCGGACGTCGACGCCGCGACGATCGGCGGCACCCAGCAGTGCGACCATGGTCGACCCGGGCTCGTCGGTGAGCCGCTCGTCCGGGTCCCCACGCCAGTCGGTGAACAAGATCAGGTCGCCCGCCCTGGTGCCCGCAATGCAGTCGGCCAGCTCGGCGAAGTAGCTGGCGCCGTGCACCAGCGGACGGACGTGATTGCCCACCGACCAGGCCTGTTGCCCTGGGTGCACGTCGTCGATCGTGGTCTGCGCATTCCCGCGCTCGGACTTGGTCAGCAGCCAGTCGTCGGGAGACATTCGACCGTCGGACACGATCTCACTGTATTGCGGGCCCGCTGGAAAGGACGCAGGCTCGGGCAGGTCACGCGTCGTCGAGCTCGGCGAAGACCCGCTGGGCGATCCGGAACGCGGTGTTGGCGTCGGGCACGCCGCAATAGATCGCCGACTGCAGCATCACCTCCGCGATCTCCTCGCGGCTCAGCCCGTTGCGCAACGCCGCGCGCAGGTGCATGGCCAGCTCCTCGTGGTGCCCGCGCGCGATCAGTGCGGTCAGCGTGATCATCGAGCGGCTGCGCCGGTCCAGGCCCGGCCGGGTCCAGATCGTGCCCCAGGCGTACGTCGTGATCAGCCGTTGGAAGTCCGAGGTCAGCTCGGTGATCGCCGACTCGGCCCGGTCGACGTGATCATCGCCCAGCACCTCGCGCCGCACCACCATCCCCGCGTCGTACGTCGCCTGCAGCGTGTCGGACGGACCCCGCTGGTCGGGGCCGGTGCGGTGCGGGCGACCGGACACGTGCTCGTCGATCAGCTCGGCCACCACCTCGGGCGCCTCGGCCGCCGCCAGGTGCGCCACCTGGTCCAGGATGATCAACTGACCGTTCCGCACGCCGAGTGCGATCTCCTCCAGCAGCGCCGGCGGAGTGGCCGCGTCCTCGTCCCCGGCGATCGCCAGCACCGGCGCGTCGATCTCGACCAGCCGATCCCGGACGTCGAAGCCGGCCAGCGCCTCGCAGACCTGGGCGTACCCCTCCCGATCTGCGTCCTGCAAGGCATGCAGCAGACCGGTGGCCACCTCGGGATGGCGCGACAGGAAGCCGTCGGCGAACCAGCGCTCGGCCGAGGACGAGATCATCACCGGGGTGCCCGAGCGGCGCACCCTCTCCGCGCGCTCGTGCCAACCGCTCGGCTCGCCGATCTTCGCGCCGGTGCAGAGCAGGGCGGCGGAACAGACCCGGTCCGGATGGTCCAGCAGCAGCTGCAGCCCGACGGCGCCGCCGACCGAGTCCCCCGCGTAGCAGAAGCTCCCACCCGGCTCGGACCGTTCGGCCAGCACCCCGTCGACCAGACCGAGCACCCCCTCGGCCAGCTCGGCCAGGGTGAAGCCGGCGCCGACGTTCCTGTTCCGGCCGTGCCCGGGCAGATCCCAGGCCACGAGGTGATAGCGGTCCGCGAGCCTGGCCGCGACCAGCGACCACAGCGCGGTCGACGACGTCCCCAGCGACGGACCCAGCACGAGCAACGGTCCGGCGTCGGACTCGCTCAGCTGGACACCGGTGATGCGCGGGATGGTCACGTCGTCTCCTCCAGCAGGCGACGTCCACGACGGACCGCGGCGTGGACGAACAGGGTGCTGGCACCACGGTAGTCCGGATCGGGCTCTCCCCGGACGAGTTCGATCATGGATCGCTGCTCGGCGCGGACGCCCTCGGCGGCAGCCAGGTTGGCCGCCATCCGCTCGCCGTCGATCCGGAGGCCGGCGAGCAGCTCGGTGGTCTGCGCCGTCGCGGTGACGGACCGCCGGCCGAGGTCGCGCAGCGCCGCCCACTCGGCGTGCCAGGCGCCGTCCGGACGCTGGTCGACCGCCGTCGCGGCGGCGAGGTGGACGACCGAGGCCTGCGCGGGCGCCGCGAGAGCGGCGCGGCGGATCAGCACCGACAGCGCCGGGTTCCGCTTGTGCGGCATGGTCGAGGAGCCACCGCCCGTCCCCTCGGCCAGCTCCCCGATCTCCGGCCGGGACAGGGTCGCGACGTCCGCCGCCAGGTGTCCACAGGCGTCGGTGCAGCCGACCAGCGCGTCCGCGACCCGGGTGAGCGGCGCCCGGGCGACGTGCCACGGCGGCCGCGCCGCGAGCCCGAGCCGGGCCGCGGTCGACTCGATCAGCCGCCACGACACCTCGGCCGGCCGATCCAGGCCGCGCAGCCGGGCCAGCTCGGTCGAGGCGGCCAGGGTGCCGGCCGCGCCGCCGAGCTGGACCGGCAGCGTCGGCAGCAGCGCGGCGACCGCCTCCGCCGCGTCGGCGATGCCGGTCAGCCAGCCGGTCGCCGTGACGCCGAACGTGATCGGCACCGCGTGCTGGGTCAGGGTCCGCCCGACCTGCGCTGCGTCGCCGTGGGTCTCGATGATCATGATCAGGGTCTGCAGCTGCCGGCGCTGCTCGCCGGCGATCCGGTGCAGCGTGTCGCGCAGGCACAGCATCAGTCCGGTGTCGATCACGTCCTGGCTGGTCAGGCCGCGATGCAGCCACCGGGCCGGCTCCACCGGCAGCCGGCGGCGCAGCAGCGCGACCAGCCCGATCGCCGGGTTGCCACCGGACTCCGCGCCGGTCGCGATCGACGCCACGTCGTCGGCGCCGATCAGGCCGGAGACGGGATGCTGCGCCGCTGCCGGCGCGACCCCCGCTTCGACCAGCGCCGCTAGCCAGGCCGCCTCGACCGACTCCATGGCAGCGAGCCAGGCGGCGTCGCTCAGCAGCGACCCGGCGCGCTCGTCGCCGGGCCAGAACAGGTCACTCACCGGGTCAGTGTCCCGGGTAGCGCAGGAAGACCGTCTCCCGTTCCCCCTGCAGCCGGATGTCGAAGCGGTAGCCGGTCGGCTCGGCGACGGCGATCAGCGTGGCCCGCTCGTCCGGATCGAGCGAGCTCAGCAGCGGATCGGCGTCCAGCGCCGCACTGTCCTCGGGCAGATACGCGCGGGTGAAAAGCCGGTTGGTCAGCCCGCGGGCGAAGATCGTGATCATGAACAGCGCCGGCCGGCCCGGTTCCGTCGGTCCCGGCCGGACGGTGCTGAACGTGTAGTGGCCGGCCCAGTCCACCGAGGCACGGCCCCAGCCGGTGAACGTCCAGCCGTCCCGGTCCAGCGAACCCTCTGCCTGCACCACCGTGCCGTCCTCGTCGGCCTGCCAGAGCTCGAGCAGGGCATCGGGGATCACATCCCCAGCGCCGTCGTACACGGTGCCGTGCAGGCGGATCGCCCGCGCCGAACCCGGCGGGACGAGCTCGTCACCGCCGACGTACGGCAGGGCGTAGCCGAAGAACGGGCCCACGGTCTGGCCAGGCGTCGGGACGAGCCCCGGTGTCCGGTCGGCCATCAGTGCTCGTCTCCCTCGTCCTCGGTCCAGGTCCGCTGGCTACCGGTCAGCACGATGTCCCAGCGATAACCCGTGGCCCATTCGTGCTGGGTGACGTCGTGGTCGTACGTCGCCACCAACCGATCACGTGCGCCGGCATCGACGATCGACTGATAGATCGGGTCCAGCGCGAACAGCGGATCGCCCGGGAAGTACATCTGGGTGATCATCCGCTGGGTGAAGTCGGTGCCGAACAGCGAGAAGTGGATGTGGGCCGGACGCCAGGCGTTGTGATGGTTCTTCCACGGATACGGGCCCGGCTTGATCGTGGTGAACCGGTATTCCCCGTCCGGACCGGTCAGGCAGCGGCCGACCCCGGTGAAGTTCGGGTCGATCGGAGCCGGGTGCTGGTCGCGCTTGTGGATGTAGCGGCCGGCCGCATTGGCCTGCCAGATCTCCACCAACTGGCTCCGCACCGGCCGCCCGTCGCCGTCGACGATCCGGCCGGTGACCACGATCCGCTCACCGATCGGCTCGCCGCCGCCCTGGATGGTGAGGTCCGCCTCCAGTGCGTGCACGTCACGGTGACCGAAGCACGGCGCCCATAGCTCGATCGTCTCCGGGTCGGCGTGCCGCAGGTCCTTGGTCGGGTGCCGCAGGATGCTGCTGCGATAGGGCGGATAGTCGTAGCGCGGTTGCAGCTCCGTGCCGCCGGAGCGAGCGTAGTCGGCGATGATCTGCTCGATCTCCGCGCTCAGCTGTCCCTGGGTCGCGCTCGCGCTGTCCGGGTCGCTCGGCACCGGGTGATCGAAGGACTCCGAGGATGCGGAGGTGAGAGGCGTCGTTGTCGTCACGTCTGGACTGTACGAGACCTGGTCCACTCAGACCACCATCCCTTCTGCTCGGTGGAAGGAATCGCCGGCCCTCAGTCGGAGACCAGCACGCCGCGGGTGCGGACCGCGGCGGACCGGCGGGTGCCGAGCTCGGCGGTCGGCACGTCCCTGGTCTCCCGGGCGGTCGCTGCCGAGATCGCGGCGATCGCGGCGATCACAGCCGTGAAGATCGCGGTGACCACCCAGCCGCCGGGCTGGACCCCGCCCAGCGCGGTGACGATGGTCGGTGCGAAGCCCGCCATCATGAAGCCGACCTGGGTGCCCAGCGCGACGCCGGAGAAGCGGACCTTCGTGCTGAACATCTCGCCGTAGAACGACGGCCAGACGGCGTTCGCCGCCGCGTACCCGCAGGAGAACGTGGCCACCGCGAGGGCGAAGGTCAACAGCTCGTTGCCGGCGCTCATCGACAGCAGGTAGAACGGCATCATCACCGCCGAGGAGATCGCGCCGTAGATGAAGACCGGCTTGCGACCGATCTTGTCGGCCAGCCGGCCGAACAGCGGCTGGGTGATCATCGCGAACGCGTTCGCGACGACGACCAGCCAGAGCGTGATCGCGGCGTTCAGGCCGACCGTCTTGCCGTAGGCGATGGCGAGGTTGCCGAACACGGTGGAGACCGCGGCGATGAAGGCACAGCAGATCACCCGGAGCACGTCACGCCAGTGCTCCTTCAGCAGCGGGACGATCGGCAGCTTCGCGATCTCGCCGTGCTTCTTGGCCTCGACGAAGGTCGGGGTCTCGTGCAGGGAGCGCCGGATGACGTAGGCGACCACGACCACCAGCGCGCTGAGGAAGAACGGGATCCGCCAGCCCCAGCTGTAGCGGGCCGCCTCGGGCATCGCGACCACTGGGATCAGCGCGAACGCGGCGAGGATCTGGCCGCCCTGAGTGCCGGTCAGGGTCCAGGAGGTGAAGAAGCTGCGCCGGTCGTCCGGCGCGTGCTCCAGCGTCAGCGAGCTGGCGCCCGCCTGCTCACCGGAAGCGGAGAGGCCCTGCGCCACCCGGCAGAGCACCAGCAGTGCCGGCGCCCACCACCCGATCTGCGCGTACGTCGGCAGCAGGCCGATCGCGAACGTGGCCACCCCCATCAGCACCAGGGTGAACATCAGCACCTTCTGCCGGCCGATCCGGTCACCGTAGTGCCCGATGAAGATCGCGCCGATCGGGCGGGCGATGTAGGCGATGCCGAACGTCGCGAATGACATCACCAGCGCCGAGGCGTCGGAGTCGGGGAAGAACACGTGCGGGAAGATCAGTGCGGCGGCGGAGCCGAACAGGAAGAAGTCGTAGTACTCCACGGCGCTGCCCATGAAGCTGGCCAGGGCCGCCTTGCGGGGCGTCCGGCCGACGGTGCCGGCGGATGGGGCTGAGCTCGACATCGAACCCTCCTTTGGGTTGACGTGATCGGGTGGGGGCGTGGACTGCGATCGGTGCGCTGCCCTCAGCGGGCTTCGGCACCGAGCAGCCGGGTGAAGCTGTCGAACATGCGGTCGACGTCCGGGCTGCGCCCGGTGACCAGGGCGAACGTGTCGGCCGCCTGGTGAACGGCCATGTGGCCGCCGTTCAGGGTGCGGCAGCCGGCGTCGCGCGCGGCCTGCAGCAGAGCGGTGTCCAGTGGGCGGTAGACGATGTCGGCGACCCACAGCTGGGCGTGCAACAGGGCCGGATCGAGCGGAAGGCCGGGATGGTCGGCCATCCCGGTCGGCGTGCAGTGCACCAGCCCGTCGCTGGCCGGGACGAGAACGGACAACTTGTCCGGCTCGCTCGCGTCGACCCGAGCGCCCGGGAACCGGTCGGCCAGGCTGTGGGCCAAGGCGCCGGCCCGGGCCGGATCGACGTCGACGATGGTGAGGTGCTCGGTGCCCTGCGAGAGCAGCGCATCGGCCACCGCACTGCCCGCGCCGCCGGCGCCGAGCTGAACGACCTCCGCGGTGCCGGCGCCGGGCAGCCCGGTGCGGAAGGCGGTGCCGAAACCGCTGGTGTCGGTGTTGTAGCCGATCGCTCCGCGCTCGGTGAAGATCACGGTGTTCACCGCGCCGAGCCGCTCGGCGCGCTCGTCCAGCGCGTCGAGCTCGGCGACGACCAGCTGCTTGCATGGATGGGTGATGTTGAGCGCGTCGTAGCCGAGGGTGCGAGCCGAGCGGACCAGGCGGCCGACCTCGGTCGGTGCGATGCCCAGCTCGGCGATGTCGATCGTCCGGTAGACGTAGTCCAGTCCCAGCGCCTTCGCCTCCGCCATGTGCATCGGCGGGGTCAGTGACGGCCCGATGCCGGCCCCGATCAACCCGACCAGGTAAGGCTGCTGCGGCATCCAAACCACCTCCCGAACATCCGTGTCCGTCGCGAACTGCCGCTAATGTACTAACCGGTACGTACGTACGTCAAGCGTTGCGTGTCACGACCGCGCAGCCTTTGTTGCAACTTCGCGCGAGTTCACCCCAGTTCGCTCGTCGAGCAAGACGCGCGAACAAGGTCGAACCCGAGCGAAGTCGGACGGGCCGGCGGGGCGCGCAGCGAGGGTTAGCCGAGCGCAGCTATTCAACCGGTGAGCCAGCCGACGACCACGTCGCCGATCATGGTGCGCAGATGGTCGCGGTTCTCCGGCGCGCCGAGGTCGCGACCGAACAGGAAGCCGAAGGTGTGCCGGTTGGCGACCTGGAACACGCAGTACGAGCTGATCACCAGGTGGACGTCGAGGGCGTCCACGTCCTCGCGGAACTCCCCCGCCGCCCGGCCTCGAGCCAGCACATCGTCCAGCACGGTCACCGCCGGAGCGGCGGAGGTCCGCAAGCCGTCCAGGCGCTTGATGAACTCGCCCCGGTGGATGTTCTCGATCGAGACCAACCGGATGAACTCAGGGTGCGAGACGTGGTGGTCGTAGGTCAGTTCGGCCAGCCTCCGGACTGCCTCCACCGGGTCGAGGTGGCCGACGTCCAGCGCCTGCTCGGCCTGCCGGATGCCGCGGTAGGCGTGGTCGAGCACCGACAGGTAGAGCTGTTCCTTGCCACCGAAGTAGTAGTAGATCATCCGTTTGGTGGTGCGCGTCTGCTCGGCGATCTCATCCACCCGGGCGCCGGAGTACCCGTCCTCGGCGAAGACCCTGGTGGCCACCGCGAGCAGTTCGGCCCGGGTGCGCTCGGCATCGCGCTGGCGTTCGGGGCGCTCCGACGGCGCGGCGCTGGTGGTCACGAGCACGAGCGTACCGATCGTGCGACCGAAGGACTATCCAGTTCGTACAAGTTAATGTACTGTCCAGTACATTAGTCGGCTAGCGCGCCGGAGAGGATCGAACCGATGCGAACGTCCATTGCCACGGTCTGTCTCAGCGGCAGCCTGACCGAAAAGCTGCGCGCCTGCGCCGCGGCCGGCTTCGACGGGGTGGAGATCTTCGAGCCGGACCTGGTCGCCGCGATCCAGAGTCCGGAGGAGATCCGGGCGCTAGCCGAGCGTCTCGGCCTGAGCCTCGACCTCTACCAGCCGTTCCGCGACGCCGAGGGCGTGACGGAGCAGGTGATGGCGACCAACCTGCGCCGGGCCGAGGCCAAGTTCCGGCTGATGAACCGGCTGGGGATCGACCTGATGCTGGTCTGCAGCAACGTGGCGACCGCGAGCCTCGACTCCGACGAGGTCTCCGCCGATCAGCTCGGCCGGCTGTCCGACCTGGCGGCGACGTACGGCATCCGGTTGGCGTACGAGGCCCTGGCCTGGGGCCGCTACGTCAGTGACTACCGCCGCGCCTGGCACATCGTCCGGCGGGCCGATCGGGCCAATCTCGGGGTGTGCCTGGACAGCTTCCACATCTTGTCGCGCGGTCACGACCCGGCCGCTATCGAGAACATCCCGGCCGACAAGATCTTCTTCCTCCAGCTTGCCGACGCACCCTCGCTGTCCATGGACGTGTTGTCCTGGAGCCGGCATCATCGGCTGTTCCCGGGCGAGGGTTCCTGGGACCTCGGCGCGTTCGTCGGGCACGTCGCCGCGGCCGGATATACCGGGCCCCTCTCGCTCGAGGTCTTCAACGACACGTTCCGGCAGACCGATCCGATCCGCACGGCTGCCCACGCGCGCCGGTCGCTGGCCTGGGTCGCCGATCAGGCCGCCCGGTGGCTGGAGCGCGCCGACGGCGATCGCACCGGCGGGCCGACCTCGCTCCCCCGGCTCACCGACGCCGCGTCGCCCACCGGCGTCGACTTCGTGGAGATCAAGGCCGAGAACACCGGCGCGCTCGAGGAGCTGCTGGGCCGGCTCGACTTCGGCTTCCGCGGGCGGCACCGGACCAAGCCGGTCACCTTGTGGTCCGCCGGCGAGGCGCGGGTGATCTTGAACGAACAGCGGGCCCGCGATCAGGTCCCGCACCTGGCGGCGGTCGGGTTCGTCGTTCCCGAGGCCAAGGCAGCGCTGGCCCGGGCCGGCGAGCTCGGAGCTAACCCGGTGCATCGGCGCACGTACGCCGGCGAGGTCGAGCTGAGCGCGGTCCGCGCGCCGGACGGGACGGAGATCTTCCTGGACGAGCCCAGCGCGACCGAGCGGGGCTGGATGGCGGAGTTCGAGCACGGCGAGCCGGGGTCGGAATGCCTGATCACCGGTGTCGATCATGTGAACCTGGTCCAGCCGTGGCAGGACTTCGACGAGGCGGTTCTCTTCTACACCAGCGTTCTGGGCCTGACCGCCGCGCCGTCGACCGAGGTCGCCGGTCCGCGCGGGCTGGTCCGCAGCCAGGTGATGCGGACCTGCGACGGCTCCGTCAGGCTGCCGCTCAACGTGGCACCGGCCATCCTCGACCACGCGGTGCTGCCGCAGCACATCGCGTTCTCGTGTACCGACGTCGCCGCCCTCGCCGAGCGCGCCCGCAGTCAGGGGCTGCCGTTCTTGCCGGTGCCGGGCAACTACTACGAGGACCTCGCCGCCCGCTACGACCTGTCGTCGGACTCGATCGAGCGGCTGCGCGGTTTGAACCTGCTGTACGACCGGGACGGATCGGGCGAGTTCGTGCACTTCTACACCGGCACGATCGGCGAGGTGTTCCTGGAGTTCGTGCAGCGTCGTGGCGGCTACGACGGCTACGGAGCAGGCAACGCACCGGTCCGGCTGGCGGCCCAGGGCGGCTAGAACCGGCTCGGGTCTCCGGTGCCGACCCGGACGATCTCCGGCTCGCCGGAGGAGAAGTCCACCACCGTCGTCGGCGTCGACCCGGTCTCGCCGGAGTCGATCACCGCGTCCAGCACGTGGTCGAGCTCCTCCTTGATCTGCCAGCCTTGGGTCAGCGGCTCCTCCTCGCCGGGGAGCAACAACGTGCTCGACAGCAGCGGCTCACCGAACTCGGCCAGCAGGGCCTGCGCCACCACGTGCTCGGGGATCCGCACCCCGATGGTCCGCTTCTTCGGGTGCAGCACCCGGCGTGGCACCCCTCGATCGGCCGGCAGGATGAAGGTGTAGCCGCCGGGCGTCGCTGCCTTCACCGCCCGGAAGACGGCGTTGTCCAGGTGCACGAGCTGACCGAGCTGGGCGAAGTCGTGGCAGACCAGGGTGAAGTGGTGCTTGTCGTCGAGGTGCCGGATAGCGCGGATCCGGTCCAGTCCGTGCTGGTTGCCCACCCGGCAGCCGAGGGCATAGCAGGAGTCGGTCGGATAGGCGATCAGCCCGTCGGCGCGGAGGATCTCCACGACCTTGTCGATCAACCGGAGCTGCGGATTCTCCGGGTGGATGTCGAAGTAGCGCGCCACAGGGGCAGCGTAGGCCACGACGAAGCGGCCGGGGCTAGTGTCCGACGTCGCGGGCGGCGAGATCCTCCCAGGTCTCCCGACGGACGACAAGGCGGGCCGACCCGTCGGCGGCGAACACGACCGGCAGCCGGCGGTTCCCGTTGTAGTTGTTGGCCATGGTGAAGCAGTACGCCCCCGTCGCGGGCACCACGAGCAGGTCGTCGCGGCGCGGCCGGTCCACGGTGACCGGATCGATCAGCACATCACCGCTCTCGCAGTGCCGACCGACCAACGTCACCTCCTCGGCGTCGGTCGGCTCCAGCCGGTCGACGACGCCTGCCTCGAATCGTTGCTGATACAGCGCGACCTCGAGGTTGTCGCCCATGCCGCCGTCGACGGCGACGAAGGTGCGCGGGCCGCCACGCTTGACCGTCACGACCCGATACAGGGTCGCGGCATTCGTGGCGACCATGCTCCGGCCGGGCTCGATGATGATCTCCGCACCGGAGGGAAGGTGCGCGCGGGCTGCGGCGGTCAGTACGTCGAGATAGGCGGCGACCGAAGCCGGCCGGTCCGACCAGGTGTAGCGCGCGCCCAGACCGCCACCGAGGTCGTACACCTCGAACTCGCCGAGCGCCGCCAGCGGTGCGACCGCCGCGGCGAGCGGCTCGGGGTCGAGGATCTGCGAGCCGACATGCGCGTGCACCCCCCGCAGCCGGATCCGCGAGCTGTGGCCGATCCGGCGGATCAGCTCGCGCGCCTGGCCCGGCGAGACCCCGAACTTGGAGCCCTCGTGGCCGGTGAGGACGTGTTGGTGCGTGTCGGCGATCACGCCGGGGATGACCCGGATGAGCACGTCCTGCCGCCGCCCGGGCGGCACGATCGACTCCAGCCGGTCCAGGTCGTCCGGGCCGTCGACCACCACCAGGCCGACCCCGCTGTCCACCGCCAGCCTGAGCTCCTCGCTGGTCTTGGCGTTGCCGTGCAACACGATCAGTGCCGGGTCCACCCCCGCCCGCAGGCCGCTGAGGATCTCCCCGCCGCCGGCCACGTCCAGGCCGAGACCCTCCGTCACCATCACCCGTTGGACTGCCGTACACGGAAAGGACTTGGACGCGAACACGACCCTGGATCGGGGCCAGCGCGCGGCCAGCTCGCGGCGGTACTCGCGTGCTCGCGCACGCAACGATTTCTCGGCGACGACCAGCACCGGAGTGCCGAACTGCTCGGCCAGCCGGTCGGCCCGGCAGCCGCCGACGGTCAGCATGCCGTCCGGGTCGACGGCGCTGTCACCTGGTAGCAGGTCGAGCATTCTGTCCACGGCCCCGATCCTGGCAGCCGGGTGAGTCGCGGTCCAGTGGGTACGGGCCGATCATGAGTGAGTTCACCAGCGAGGGATCCCAGGCCGCCGACGAAGAGGTGGAGAACGTCCGGAGCGAGCCGAACCGCGATCCGCTGACCGAGCCCGGCGCGGCGGCAGAAGGCCAGCCAACCGAGTCCGACGAGCGGGAGGACGATCGCTGATGCGCTTTGGGTACACGCTGATGACCGAGCAGAGCGGGCCGCGCCGGCTCGTCGACTACGCGGTCAGGGCCGAGCAGCTCGGCTTCGACTTCGAGGTGAGCAGCGACCACTACTCCCCCTGGCTGACCGAGCAGGGGCACGCCCCGTACGCCTGGTCGGTGCTCGGGGCGGTCGCCCAGGCGACCGAGCGCGTCGAGTTGGCGACGTACGTCACCTGTCCGATCCAGCGCTATCACCCGGCCGTGGTCGCGCAGAAGGCGGCGACCCTGAGCCTGCTCAGCGAGGGCCGGTTCATCCTCGGCCTGGGGTCCGGGGAGAACCTCAACGAGCACGTCACGGGAGAGGGCTGGGTCCCGATCGCCCAACGCCAGGACATGCTGGCGGAGGCCGCGACGATCATCCGGGAACTCCTCGGCGGCGAGCTGGTCACCTGGGCCGGCGACTACTTCCGGGTCGACTCCGCCCGCATCTGGGACCCGCCCGAGGATGAGCTGCAGATGGCGATAGCGGTCTCCGGCAAGCAGTCGGTCAACCGGTTCGCCCCGCTGGCCGACCACCTCATCGCCGTCGAGCCGGACTCGGCGCTGGTCGAGTCCTGGGACCGGCGCAAGGCCGGTCCGTCCCGCAAGATCGGCCAGCTGCCGATCTGCTGGGCCCGTGATCGCGACGACGCCGTCCGCCGGGCGCACGAGCAGTTCCGCTGGTTCGGCGGCGGCTGGGGCGTCAACGCCGATCTGCCCACCCCGGCGGGGTTCGCCGCGGCGAGCCAGTTCGTCCGGCCGGAGGACGTGGCCGACACCATTCCGTGCGGACCGCACCTGGACGCGATCGTCGAGGCCGTACGACCGTACCGGGAGGCCGGTTTCACCGACCTCGCGCTGGTGCAGGTCGGAGACGAGGGGCAGACCGAGTTCCTGGACGAGGCCGCCGGCGAGCTGCTCGAACGACTCCGAGCCGGCGAAGCAACCAACCGATCGACATAGCTCAAGCTCGCGTTAAGTGTAGCTACACTGGCTTCTGTGCTGCACAAGACCGATCTGTTGACCATCGGTGAGCTCTCGGAGCGATCCGGGGTCGCGGCGTCGGCCTTGCGCTACTACGAGACGCAGGGACTGATCAGTTCGACCCGGACCTCGGGCAACCAGCGCCGCTACGAGCGCTCGACCTTGCGCCGAGTGGCCTTCGTCCGGTCGGCCCAACGGGTCGGCCTGACGCTGGAGGAGATCGCCGACGCGATGGCCTCGCTGCCGGGTGGACGGGCGCCGACCAAGGCCGACTGGACCCGGCTGTCCCGGTCCTGGCGACCCCGGATCGAAGCGCAGATCGAGCGGCTGGAGCGGCTGCGAGACCGGCTCGACAGCTGCATCGGCTGCGGCTGCCTGTCGCTGGCCCGGTGCAGCCTGTCCAACCCCGAGGACGTGTTGAGCGAGCGCGGACCGGGCGCGTACTACCTCGAACCGACCCACGACTGAGCCCTACCGCCTTTCGCCGTCGCCGACCTCGTCCGCCCGCGTTACGGACACATGACGACCCCGGGCTCCGCCGGCCGTGGTGCGCCCTAGGATGCGATCCATGGTCACCAAGGTCGCACTGCTCACCGCCGGCGGGTTCGCTCCGTGTCTGTCCTCCGCCGTCGGCGGACTGATCGAGCGCTACACCGAGATCGCCCCCGACGTCGAGATCATCGCCTACCGATACGGGTACCAGGGCCTGCTGTCCGGGGACTCGATCACCATCACGCCGGAGGTACGCAAGGGCGCCGCGCTGCTCCATCAGTACGGGGGCTCCCCCATCGGCAACTCCCGGGTGAAGCTGACCAACGCCGCCGACCTGGTCAAGCGCGGGTTGGTGGCCGAGGGCGTCGACCCGTTGCAGGCGGCAGCCGACCGGCTCGAGGCCGACGGCGTCGACGTCCTGCACACCATCGGTGGCGACGACACCAACACCACCGCGGCAGATCTGGCCGCGTTCTTGGCGCGGCACGACTACGCGCTGACCGTGGTCGGACTGCCGAAGACGATCGACAACGACATCATCCCGATCCGGCAGTCCCTCGGCGCCTGGACCGCGGCCGAGCAGGGCGCCCGGTTCGCCAGCAACATCATCGGCGAGCACAATTCGGGCTCGCGGATGCTCATCGTGCACGAGGTGATGGGCCGGCACTGCGGCTGGCTGACCGCGGCGACCGCACAGTCGTATCGGGAGTGGCTGGACACCCGGGAGTGGCTCCCCGAGATCGGGCTGGACCGCAAGGGCTGGGACATCCACGGTGTGTACGTCCCCGAGGCGGTCTTCGATCTCCAGGCCGAGTCGGCCCGGCTGAAGACGGTGATGGACGAGGTCGGCTCGGTGAACCTGTTCGTCTCCGAGGGTGCGGGACTGGACACGATCGTGGCCGAGATCGAGGCGTCGGGCGCCGAGGTGGCCCGCGACCCGTTCGGCCACGTGAAGATCGACAAGATCAATCCGGGCGCCTGGTTCGCCAGCAAGTTCGCCGAGTTGGTCGGGGCCGAGAAGGTGATGGTGCAGAAGTCGGGATACTTCTCCCGCTCGGCCCCGGCAAACGAGCGCGACCTCGAGCTGATCAAGACGATGACGACGCTGGCGGTGGACTGCGCGCTGCGCGGCGAGCCGGGCGTGATCGGCAACGACGAGGAGCGCGGCGACGAGCTGCGCGCGATCGAGTTCGAGCGGATCAAGGGCGGCAAGCCGTTCGACATCACCCAGGACTGGTACAAGGCCCTGCTGTCCGGGATCGGTCAGCCGGAGACGGCGGCGGCGCCGGCCCACTGAGTCCGGCCGGCCCGCGACGTACGAGGATCGCACTGCCAGACGACGTCAGCCGCCGACGATCTTGATGCCCAGGCCGGCGAAGACGGTATTGCGGAGATACAGGCCGTCGGCGTTGATCGTCGTTCCGGGAGTGCTGTCGATGAACAACATGTCGCACGCATCTGAACTCAGCTGGGGCGAGAACATGCCGCCGGGTGACGCTACCAGAAGGTAGTTGTAGATCCTCCACTCGTCGAAGTGGAAGATGTCCTTGCTCCAGACCCAGCTCACGTAGGCGTTCGGATGCTGCTGGTAGTACTTCTGAGCCCAGGAGATCGGCGGGTGGTCCAAGTCGCCGTCGACAAATAGGTCGGACAGCTCCAGGGCAACGAAACCGACCGGCAGGATCTGCTTCCACATGGCTTGCTGCGTCGCCAGGATGGACGCATTGACCATGTCATAGAAGGACGGGTCATCGTCTTGGTTGGGGATCTCGGTGAAGGCAAGGTCGGAAAGCACGCTCGTCTGTCCGTTCACCGTGAAACTCGTCGACCAATAGGCCGGCACGTTCTGGGCATACGTTGCCAACTGCTGGTCGAAGCTGATCGACGTCTTCTCGTAGCGGTTGATCCAGCTCAACAGGTTGCCGCCGAGCGATGATGGAGGGCTCGTGATCCAGGACGCGAGCAGGCCGTTGACGAACGTGCCCAGGAAGGCGCCGGCCTCCTCCAACGGCATGAACGTCGCCCCCACGGCGATCGTGGCCTGGAAGAGGGCCAGTACCGCGCCCACACCGGGGTCCTGCGACGGCTGTTCGAGGGCGTCGAGGGCCTCGTCCAGCTTGGTGTCGGTGTGGTTGTAGACGTAGTCGTTGAAGTTGCGCAGATTCGACAAGTTGTTCTGCACGATCGCGATCTGAGCCTGGGTGGGTCCGAACAAGGTCTCGCCGGCGACGCCGATCGGTGCGAAGGCGAGGTGATCCACCTCCTGATTCGTTGTCGACACGGTTCCCAGGCTCCAGGTGTTGCTGCTCGCGGAGTAGACCACGAGGGCTGCCGGCCTTCCGGTGATCGGCGCCACCCAGACCCATGAACTCAGGAGATCGATCGAGCCGCCCGCGTTGCCGATGGTGACGAAGACCGCTTCCACCGGTGCTCCGGGCCCGTTGGGAGAGGACAGCGAACCATTGAGCCAATCTCTGGAGATCAGGTTGCAGGTGATGATGCTGTCCGCGCCGCCGGGCCCGAACGGGGCAACCGACCAGAGCCTGGCAACGTCGTTCCAGAACGTCGTCGCCCTCGTGACGGGCGCTGGAATGTCTTGCACGGAAACGGGTTCGCCCGTGCCGGACAGTGTGATCAGATGCCAGGCCCCCGTGTTCGTCGGCTCGAACGCGAGCAGTTGCCGATCGGTGGTGGTGAAGCTGCCGGCAGGGGTCCCGCCGGCCTGGAGCGCGGGCAGGCCGGCGGTCTGGCCGATCTGCGTCCAGTTCAACGCTCCGCCCAGGGCCGTGGCAATCCACCAACTCGAGTCCTCCGCGCAATAGGCGACGACGCAATCAGCGCCCGTTCCGCCCAGATCGCACACCCACGACCCGGCATCGGGCATCCACTGGACGGTCTTGACGGCGAGCAGCGACCAATCGATCGTCGGTCCGGTACTCGTCACGGTGCCAAGCCACCAAGTGCTGTCCCCCGCGTTGTAGAACAGCAGCTGATCACGATCCTGCGCCGAGAACCGTCCCTGCCACACGGTATTGCCGATGATGCCGAAGCCGCGCGTGTTTCCTATCCCGGTGAAGGTCAAGGTCGGGGCCTGCGGGTTCGTGACATCCAGGGTGCCGAGCTGCCAGTTCCCCACGCCTTGTGACACGGCCAGCACCTCCGACGAGCCGGAGCCCGTGAAGTCCCCCACCCAGAGCTCACCCGCAATCGACCCTGCGGTTACCCCGCTCTCCGCTGCCAAGACGGCCATCGACTCGCACCTTTCGCCGACCGTGGCACCCGTGGATGACGAGCCGGTCGGCGCCGCCCGGGTGCGGTAGCGGAGCCTAAACCGCTCGCGCCCTGGGATGCATCGGTTGTTTACCCGATCGTGTGACTTGCGGCAGAATCGACGTGCCGGACCGGGTCGGGCAACTGGACCGGTGGTACAGCGGCGTGGACCCGACGGAGCGGCACGTGACGACTGAAGCGTTGCCTCGGCTCACTCCCCGTGAACTGCGAGACCGCCGCCATCAGCTGGGCCTCACCCAGAGCGCGCTGGCGGCCGCGCTGGGCGTCACGGTCACGACCATCGCCCGGTGGGAACGCGGAGAGCGTGCCATCTCGACTCCACTCCTGGTTCGGCTGGCGCTTGATCATCTCGAGACGCAACCGGTGATGCCGGCGGTCGAACGCATTCCGGCGCCGGACGTCGCGCTGGTCGGACGAAGCAGGGAGCTCGCGGCCGTACGTCGGCTGATCGGCGCCGATGGTGCGCGGCTGGTGACATTCGTCGGCCCTGGTGGGGCAGGCAAGTCCGTGCTGGCGCTGGAGGCGGGCCGGCGAGCCGCGGCCGAGCGATCGGCCGGCGGTTGCCTGGTGGAGCTGGCCGATCTGACACCCGGTTCGGCGATCGAGGCCACCGTCGGGCGTGCCCTCGGCGTACGAGATCGGCGGGGCGGGTCGATTGCCGACTCCCTGGTCCGGGCGCTGCACGGCACGGACCTGGTCCTGGTGCTCGACAACTGTGAACACGTCAGCGGGTCTGCCGGCACCCTCGTCGCGGCGATCCTTCGCCGTTGCCCGGCGGTGACCGTGCTGGCCACCTCGCGGGCACCTTTGCGGATCCGCCCGGAGCATCGGCTCGCGGTGGATCCGCTAGCGGTCCCGGACCTGTCTCGTCACCAGAGCCCGGCGGCCCTGCTGCAGGTTCCGTCGGTTCGGCTGTTCGTCGATCGCCGGCGCGCTGTCGACGACGGCTACCGGCTGTCCGGGCACGATGCAAGACCCGTGGCCGAGATCTGCGTTCGGCTCGACGGGCTGCCGCTCGCCCTGGAGCTGGCGGCAGCCGGGGCTGGCGCGATGCAACCTGCGGAACTGCTGAATCGCCTCCCTCAAAGCGGTGGGTCGGACCGCCGCGCGCCGGTCGATCTGCCCGACCGACACCGAAGCCTCGACTCGGTTCTGGACTGGAGCTACCGGTTGTTGGAGCCGATCGCCCAGCTGGTCTTCCGGCGACTGGCGATCTTCACCGGCAGCTTCGATCACCAGTGCGCGATCGACCTGATCGGCGACGACCTGGGCACCGAGCCCGTTCGAGACGCGCTGGCGCATCTGATCGACGTGAGTCTCGTCGCGCCGCTCGGCGGCTCGTCCACGCGCCTGCGCATGCTGGAGACGGTCCGGACCTACGCCGTACGGCTGCTCACCGAGTCCGGAGAGCGACCGCCGCTCGCGAAACGGCACGCCGACTGGTTCACCGCCTGGGCCGAACGGGGAGCCCATCGATTCGAGAACGCCGCGCAAGCGGCGTGGCTCGACGCACTGGACGTCGAGTTCGGCAACGTCCGCGCCGCGTTGACCTGGTGCCTGAGCCCGGACGGAGACCCGAAAATGGGCCTGCGCCTTGCCACCGCCGTACGTCGCTACTGGGACATGCGCGGACTCCCCAGCGAGGGCGAGACCACGTTGGCGGCGATGCTGGCGCGTGACCCGGAGCCGTCACCGGTGCGACTCGACGCGCTGGTCGAGATGGCCGGGCTGGCAACCCGACGCGAGGATGTCACGGCGGTGGAGCGCTGCGCGAACGAGGCCGAACACATCGGTGTGCTGCTCGGCGACCCGCGCGGTCGAGCGCTGGGACTCGCATCGCTCACCTACGCGGCTTACATGCGCGGGGACCCGGCGACGGCCTCGGCGATCGCCGCAGCCGCGCTGGTCTGCGCCGAGGACTCCGGAGATGCCATGGCCGTCAGCCTCGCCCGGCTGGCCGTCGGCGTTGCTGCGCTCGGCAGCGGGCGGCTGAGCGAGGCGCTCGCCCAGTTCACCATGACCTGCGACGCCGCGCGTTCTCGCGGTGACCTGTGGTTGCTCAGCGAGTGCAACGATGTCCTGGCCAGCACTCTCATCGCGCTGGGTGACTTCGCTAGGGCCCGAGCCGCCGGAGTCGAGAGCCTGCTGGCCCGGCTCGAACTGCGCAACCTCCCGGTCGTGCCAATCAATCTGCGGATGATCGGCATCGCCGACGCCGAGCTGGGCGTGCCCGAACGCGCTGCAGTGCTCTTCGGGGCCGCCATCGCACTCGAGCACACGCTGGGCACGATTCCGCACACCCAGTGGGCGCAGGACTACCGCCACGCGCTCGAGATCACCCGGGTGGCTCTCGGCGAGCGCCGGTTCACGCACCTCTGGACAGTCGGCCGGCACGCGTCGGAGACCGAGATCCGGGTGGTGGCGCGCGGACTTCCGTCCGCGCTGATCGACGACACCGCAGCCGGCCCGAACGATCCCCCGGGCCCGCTGTCGCCACGCGAACTGGCGGTGGCGCGGCTGTTCGGTGAGGGACTGACCAGCCGCGAGATCGCCCACCGGCTGGGGATATCCGAGCGAACGGTCGGATCGCACACCGAGCACATCATGATCAAGCTCGGCGTTCACACCCGGGCACAGATCAGCGCCTGGGTCGAACGATCGCATGCCTCGTGAAGCGCCGCTCAGCCGCGGCGGCGCTGCCACCAGCCGGCAACCGAGGCGATCGCGGCACCGATTCCGACCCCGGTGGCCGCGCCGGTGACGTAGCCCATGCCCATCCCGATCCGCACCGAGCGGACGGCGACCGGCTGGGCGACCTTCGGCACCTCCGGTTGCTCTTCGACCGTGCCGCTCGCCTCCTGGGTCATTGCGCGCAACCGGCTGGTCAGGTCTTCAGCCGGCTTCACCTCGCTGACCTCGGCGGTAGCGATCCAGGCCGCCACCAGCAAGATCAACGTCGCGAACAGGTTGAAGAACAGCATGATCGCGATCACCGGGCCGAAGATGACCGCGGCCTTGTTGCTCGTGAAGATCCCGATCAAGAAGCCGGTCAAGTACTGCAGGACGGCCAGGCCGATGGAGCCGATCAGGGCGCCACGACGCACCACGCGCCATGGCATCTTGTTGCTGGGCAAGGCCCAGTACAAGAACATGAACAAGAGCCAGCCCGTGCCGATGGACACCACCACGGGCGCGATCCGGACGAGCCAGCCCAGCCAGCCCACATCGGCCAGCCCGAGCGCCCGCAGGATGAGCCCGGCCAGTCCGGCGGACACCCCGGCGAGGGCGAAGGTGATCGCGATCAGGATCAGGATCACCACCAGGGTGCCCAGGTTGACGGCGAACAACTTGGCGACGTTGACCTTCGGTTCGGCGTCGTCGAAGTCGGTCTTCCACTGCGCACGTACGGCCTTCTTGACGTTGCCGATCCAGCCGGCGCCGGAGTACGCCGCCGTCAACAAGCCCACGATGCCGACCGCTGTGTAGTTGCGCAGCGCGTTCTCGATCACGCCGACCAGGCTCTGACGGGTGGACGCGTCGACGCCGCCGAGTGCGTTGGAGGCCTGGCTGACCACCTGCCCGATCAGGTCGGGTCGGACCTCGGTCAGGAAGAAGCCCAGGATGGAGAAGGCGAACATCAGCACCGGCACCATCGCCAGCACGGAGAAGTAGGTGATGGCGGCGGCGAACTGCGAGCCGAGCCGCTCGCCGAAGCGCTTGATCGTGCGTTCGAGATGGGCGATCTGTGGTCGGCTGCGGAGCCTGATCAGCCATTCCTTCACGGCGGCACCTCTCCTCGGGTCGTCGGTGATGAAGCTACCCGGATCGACCGCGTGTCAGTCGCGGACGTCCACCAGCCAGGTGGCGCCGGTGGCGAGCAGGATGAGCGGGACCACCAGCACCACGCCGAGCAGGGCGAACCGACGCCAGTCCACCGCGACGCCGGCACTGCGGCAGCGACCCGCCCAGAGCAGGGTGGCCAGGCTGGCCCACGGCGTGATCAGCGGGCCGGCGTTCACCCCCACCAGCAGCGCGACCATCCGCACCGGGGTGTCGGCTACGACCTCCAGCGCCAGATAGCTCGGCAGGTTGTTGGCCAGATTGCTCGCCAGCGCGCCGAGTCCGGCGACCCTGAGCAGCGCGAGCCAGCCCTCGCCCTGGCCGCCGAGCTCGGCCAGCAGCCGGCCCAGGCCGAGGTCGAGCGCGACCTGGATGATCACGAACAGCACGAACACGCCGAGCACGAGCTTCCAGGGCAGCAACCGGTGATCGATCAGCGACCGGTCCACCAGCAGCGCGGCCAGTAGCAGCACGGCGGCCCCGATGGCGGCCGCCACCAGCACCTCGACGCCCGCGAGCAGGGCCGGACCGAGCGCCGCGCAGACCACGATGCCGATCACCAGCAGCCGGCGGTGCCGGACCTCGGGCACCGGCGCGAGGACGTACCGCCCGTGCAGCGAGCGACGGAACACCAGCGCCAGCAGCAGGACCGTCACCAGCAGGCTGGCGACCGCGGCCGGCCAGGTGAGGGCGAGGAAGCCGAACGCGTCGGGCCTGACCCCCATCTCCTCCAGCGGGTGCAGGGCGAGCAGGTTGGTCAGGTTGCTCACCGGGAGGAAGAGCGATGCCGTGTTGGCCAACCAGACCGTGGTGAAGGCGAACATCCGCTCGTTCAGCCCGAGCCGGTGGGCCAGCGCCAGGACCACGGGGGTGAGCAGCACCGCGGTGGTGTCCAGGGACAGCACGGCGGTCGCCAGCGTGGCCAGCACCACCACGAGCAGCCACAGCAGCAGGACCGAGCCGCGGGCCATGCGGGCGGCATGGTGTGCCAGATAGCCGAACACGCCGATCCGGTCGGACAGCTCGGCAATCACGGTCACGCAGACCAGAAAACCGAGGATCGGCAGCACCCGTGCGATCAGGTCGGCGTGAAGCACCCCGACACCCTATTCAGTAGTCCCCGGCTTGACAGCGGCGGAGTCCCCCCACTTACCTGGGGGCATGGCCGACGTACTGAGCTCCGACGACATCGCGACCCGCCTGAAGGATCTGCCGGCGTGGAGCGCCGCCGACGCCGACGGGAATTCGGCGCTCACCGCCACGTTCGAGTTCAACGACTTCGCCGACGCGCTGGACTTCGTGAACCAGGTCGGGCACGAGGCCGAGCAGATGAACCATCACCCCGATATCGACATCCGCTGGAACAAGGTCACCCTGATCCAGTCCTCCCATTCCGCCGGCGGCGTCACCGTCGCGGACTTCGAGCTGGTCCACCGCATCGCCGCCGCCACCGGCCTCTCCTGATCCCGCCGCGACCCGAACCCCGTCCCCCTCCCCCGAAACTGTGCAGCTGTTGCAGTGACCGCCGGCGTGTCGCTGCAACACCTGCACACTTTCGCGGGGACGGTGGGGGTCGGCCGGAGCCGGTCGGGCGCGGAGCGGCGCGAGCTGACATCGGTCGGCGAGCGTCGGGTAGCGCAGCGCCGGGCTCTGACTTGCGACCGAGCGAGCAGCCGCGCCCAGACTGCGGCAGCGCGGGTGAGACCGCGGCTGCGAGCCGAGGGAGAAAGTCAGAGTCTCGAAGGCGCGGAGCGGGCGCGAGCCGACACCCGTCGGCGAGCGTCGGGTAGCGGAGCGCCTGGCTCTGTCTGGACGAAAGAACGAGCAGCCCGCGCGGGCGCGGCAGCGGCAACCACGCCGTGCTGCGAGTGAGGGAGGAAGACAGAGCCGATCGGGCGCGGAGCGGGCGCGAGCCGACAGTTATTCGAGCGGCGGGCAGGAGCAGATCAGGTTGCGGTCGCCGTAGGCACCGTCGATCCGGGCGACCGGCGGCCAGTACTTGTCCGCGCCGCCGGCCGCGATCGGACCTGCGTGCAGGCCGGCCGGGAAGGCCGCGACGAGCCGTGAGTACGGATGGGTCCAGTCGTCGGCGACGATCCGGGCCTGCGTATGCGGCGCGTTCACCAGCGGGTTGTCATCGGCCGGCCAGACGCCGTTCGCCACCTGCTCGATCTCGGACCGGATGCTGATCATCGCGTCGCAGAACCGGTCCAGCTCGGCCAGATCCTCGGACTCGGTCGGCTCCACCATCAGCGTGCCGGCCACCGGGAAGCTCATCGTCGGCGCGTGGAAGCCGTAGTCGATCAGCCGCTTCGCGACATCGTCCACGGTGATCCCGGTCGTCTTGGTCAGCGGCCGCAGGTCGAGGATGCACTCGTGCGCGACCAGGCCGCCGCGTCCCGCGTACAGCACCGGATAGTGCCCCGACAGCCGCTTGGCGACGTAGTTGGCCGCGAGCAGCGCGTGCTCGGTGGCCAGCGTCAGCCCCTCGGCACCCATCATGGCGATGTAGGCGTAGCTGATCGGCAGGATGCCGGCGGAACCGTACGGCGCCGCAGAGATCGGCCCCACCCCGCCCGTCCCGACGCCCTCACTCTCGACCTCCAGTGGATGTCCAGGAAGGTACGGCGCGAGGTGGGACCGGACCGCCACCGGACCGACGCCGGGTCCTCCACCGCCGTGCGGGATGCAGAACGTCTTGTGGAGGTTGAGGTGGCTCACGTCCGCCCCGAACCGGCCCGGCCGGGCCAGCCCGAGCAGGGCGTTGAGATTGGCGCCGTCGACGTACACCTGGCCGCCGGCGTCGTGCACCAGGGCGCAGACGTCGACGATGCTCTCCTCGAACACGCCGTGGGTGGACGGATAGGTGACCATGATCGCGGCCAGCTCGTCGCCGGCGGCGTCGATCTTGGCCCGCAGGTCGTCGAGATCGATCGATCCGTCCGCGGTGGCCTTGACCACGACCACTCGCATCCCCGACATCACCGCGGAGGCCGCGTTGGTGCCGTGCGCGGACGACGGGATCAGGCAGACCCGGCGCCGGCTGTCGCCGCGGGCGTCGTGGTAGGCGCGGATCGCCAGCAGCCCGGCGAACTCGCCCTGGCTGCCGGCGTTCGGCTGGATCGAGACCCGGTCGTAGCCGGTCACCTCGGCCAGCCACGACTCCAGCGTCGAGATCAGCTCGGCGTAGCCGGTGGCGTCCTCGGCCGGCGCGAACGGGTGGAGATTCGCGAAGCCGGGCAGCGAGATGGGCTCCATCTCGGTAGTCGCGTTCAGCTTCATCGTGCACGAGCCGAGCGGGATCATGCCGCGATCCAGGGCGAAGTCACGGTCGGACAGCCGCCGTAGGTAGCGCAGCATCGCGGTCTCGCTGTGGTGGGTGCCGAAGACCGGGTGGGTGAGATAGGCGCTGGTCCGCTCGCTGCCGGCCAGGTCGCCGAACCGGGTCTCGCCGGCGACGACGCCGAACGCGGTCCGGACGGCGTCCAGCGCCGCCGCGTCGGCGTCCTCGCCGACCGCGATCGCGACCAGGTCGGCATCGACCGGCCGCAGGTGCACACCCCAGTCCCGGGCCGCCGCGACGACCACGCTCGCCCGCCCCGGCACCCGGGCCAGCACGGTGTCGAAGAACGACTGGTGCACGACCTCGATGCCGGCCGCGGTCAGGTCGCCGGCCAGCGCGGTCGCGCGCTCGTGGATCCCGGTCGCGATCGTCCGGAGCCCGGCCGGACCGTGGTAGACCGCGTACATGCTGGCGGCGACCGCCAGCAGGACCTGGGCCGTACAGATGTTGGAGGTGGCCTTCTCCCGCCGGATGTGCTGCTCCCGGGTCTGCAGCGCCAACCGGTACGCCTGCGCGCCGTCGGCGTCCCGGGAGACGCCGACGAGGCGTCCGGGAAGACCTCGCTGCAAGCCCTCGCGAACGGCGATGAAGCCGGCGTGCGGGCCACCGTAGAACAGCGGCACGCCGAATCGCTGGCTCGATCCGACCGCGATGTCGGCTCCCCACTCTCCCGGCGGAGTGACCAGGGTCGACGCCAGCAGGTCGCAGGCGGCGATCACCATCGCCCCGGAGGCGTGGGCCTGGTCGGCGATCGCCCGCAGCTCGCCGGTGCCCGCCAGCCGGCCGCTCGCACCCGGGGTCTGGACCACCACCGCGAACGCGTCGGCCGACTCCAGCGCCACGGGCAGCGGGCCGGACGCGACCACGACCTCGATGTCCATCGCCCGCGCCCGGGTACGGACTACCGACACGGTCTGCGGCAGCGTGTCGGCGTCGAGCAGCAGGACGCGACCGGTGCGCGTGCTGCGCCGGGCCAGCGCCATCGCCTCGGCGACGGCGGTGGCCTCGTCCAGCAGGCTCGATCCGGCGATCGGCAACCCGGTGAGGTCGGCGACCATCGTCTGGAAGTTCAGCAGCGCCTCCAGCCGGCCCTGGCTGATCTCCGGCTGATACGGGGTGTACGCGGTGTACCAGGACGGGTCCTCGAGCACGTTGCGCCTGATCACGGCGGGCGTGAGCGTGCCGTGGTAGCCCAGCCCGATCATCGCCGTCAGCGGCCGGTTTCGGGCCGCCAGCGCCCGCAGCGCCGACGCCGCGGCGGCCTCGGTCAGGGGCGCCGGCAGGTCGAGCGCGCCGGTCATCCGGATCGATCGCGGCATCGCGGCATCGACCAGGTCGTCGAGTTCGGCGAACCCGAGCAGGTCGAGCATTGCGGCCCGCTCGTCCGGCTGCGGACCGATGTGCCGGGCCGCGAACGGGCTCACGTCGCCGTGGACGCGGGTTTCGGGGACGGTGTCGAGAGCGGCGGATCCGGGCATCAGCGGGAACTCCTCAGGGTGGCGCGGTGCGGGCCCGTCGTTCGGGTCCGCGCTCCCCCTCTGTCACCGGGTGGGCTCCAGAGTTGCTGTGCCGGCGCGGTCTCGGGTGCCTGAGAGGTTCCGGGGTGGTTGCCCCTTCGGCGCCGCCGCACCGCGGCCTGCTCGGCCGGGCCGACGGACTCTCCCGCGCTGGCGGTCCGTTGTTGCAGGCCAGCTTAGCGGCCCGAGCGGCTAACCGAAGGCTCAGCCGGCGGCACGGGCCCGGCGGCGCTGGGCCAGCTCGTCCGCATGCGACGGCGCGACGGGTACGTCCTCGTCGGCGTGCTCGGTGCGCTCGGCGGGCAGCGTGGACAAGGTGCCCTCGATGTCGCGCCAGACGCCGCCGAGCGCGATGCCGAAGACGCCCTGGCCGCCGCGCAGCAGGTCGATCACCTCGTGGTCGGAGGTGCACTCGAACACCGAGACGCCGTCGCTCATCAGGGTCACCTGGGTCAGGTCGTCCACGCCGCGGGCCCTCAGGTGGTCGATCGCGGTGCGGATCTGGTGCAGCGAGATGCCGGCGTCGATCAGCCGCTTGATCACCTTGAGGATCAAGATGTCGCGGAAGCTGTAGAGCCGCTGCGAGCCGGACCCGGACGCGCCGCGCACCTCCGGCACGACCAGTCCGGTGCGGGCCCAGTAGTCCAGCTGGCGGTAGGTGATGCCGGCCGCGCTGCAGGCGACCGGGCCGCGGAAGCCGAGGTCCTTCGGCAGCGGCGAGAAGTCGCCCTCGAACAGCAGGTCCTGGGCGTCCTCGACGACCGGCGGGCGCGCGTCGTTTGGCGACGGGACCTCTGTGCTGCTCACGTACGACCTCCGAATTCCGCCCTCCGACCAACCGGAGGCGGCGCGATCCGTGGGGGAACCGACTTCCGGCTGCGTAATTCCATCGACGGGATTACCTCTAGCACGCTACGACGCGACGCGGAAGGGGGTCAACGACACGCCGATCCGGTGCGTTTCCAGTTGTCGTGGTCTCAACCCGAGGGTGAGAGTCCGGCACCCTCGACCGGACGGTGAAGCCCGGGCCGCCAGCGGGAGGTAGACGCCGTCTTGACGCGAATCCGCCGCTCGAACGGCGCCACGGGCCGTTTCGGCACCGAAACGGTGATCGAGCGGCGGAAACGCGTCACCGCGGCCCGAGGAGGAGGCTACACAGCCGGTCATGAGTTTGACGCGAATCCGCCGCTCGAATGGCTCCAGGGGCCTCAGAGCCCCGAAAACCGCGATCGAGCGGCAGAAACGCGTCAGAACTTCCAAGGTTCCGGGGCCGCTGAAGGTCAGCGGGGGTCTTCGCCCTTCAGGAAGTCGTCGGGATTGATCTGGTCGAGGAACTCGCGGAACTT
Source organism: Microlunatus ginsengisoli (assembly GCF_039537205.1). Lineage (NCBI taxonomy): Bacteria > Bacillati > Actinomycetota > Actinomycetes > Propionibacteriales > Propionibacteriaceae > Microlunatus > Microlunatus ginsengisoli. The sequence continues at coordinate 92,327 of NZ_BAABAB010000003.1, forward strand.
CTCCACCTCGTCCTCCTCGGCGTCGGGGATCTCGATGCCGGCCTCGTCGAGCACGTCCTCGGCACAGTAGATGTCCGAGCCGACGCGCAGCGCCAGCGCGATCGCGTCCGAGGGCCGAGCGCTGACCTCGATCCCGTCCACCAGCAACACCGCGTAGAAGGTGCCACTGTCCAGTTCGGTGATGTGCACCTCGGTCAGCTTGTGTCCCAGCGTCCGCAGCGTGTCGACCATCAGATCGTGGGTCAGCGGCCGCGGCGGCACTACGCCTTCCTGCGCGCTGGCGATCGCCGACGCCTCGTTGGCTCCGATCCAGATCGGCAGATAGCGGGTGCCGCCGACCTCGCGGAGCAACACCATCGGCGCGTTGGAGGGCATCTCCACCCGGACACCGACCACATCGAGTTCCCGCATGCGCCCACCCTACTTCGGGGCTCCACGCCGGTGGCCCGCTCCCTCACCGCTCCATCGCGAGCCGGACCAGGGCCGCGTGGAAGCTGATCACGAGCTGCGTGACCTCGCCCGCGACGTCACGACCCGAGGCGGCCCGGCGGACGTACGGCGCGATCGCCTGCTCGACCAGCCCGACCTCGCGGTCGGCGGACATCTTGAACGCGCGCAGGTGCCGGCCGTCGACCCCGAACTCGGCCAGCCGGCGGGCCGCGATGGCGAGCGTCAGCGCCTCCCGACCGTAGTGCGTGCTGCCCCGCTTGGTGACCACGATCTGGGTGCGCTCCAGCTCGACCAGGGCGGCGTCGGTCAGCCCGCTGGCCTCGAGCAGCTCCGCCCGGGTGAGCCGGACCGGCTGCCGCGGTGGCGGCGGTGGTGCGGCCGGGCTCGGCTGCCCACCGGCAGCGGGCCGGTTGGCGCTGCCGTCACCGGCGGCCGGCGTCGCCGACAGCGAGCCGGGCAACGGCGGCGGCTGCTGGCCCTTGTCCATCGCCTCCAGGTGCTCGCGGATCACCTTCAGCGGCAGGTAGTGATCGCGCTGGACCGACAAGATGTAGCGCAGCCGTTCGACGTCGGCGGTGTCGTAGCGGCGGTATCCCGACGGGGCCCGTTCGGGCGAGACGAGTCCCTCGGACTCCAGGAACCGGATCTTCGAGATGGAGATGTCGGGGAAGTCGCCCTTGAGGGTGGCCAGCACCTGACCGATGCTGCGCAACTGCGGCCGCGGTTGGCTCGGGCTCGACGTCATCGGCTCGGCAGGCTCACGTCGGCGGGCTCCGTCGTCAGTCTCGGGATGGGCAGGCTCAGTCCATGCCCTGCGGGCTGCTGAAGTAGACCAGCCGGAACTTGCCGATCTGCACCTCGTCGCCGTGCCGCAGCAGGCACTCGTCGACCAGGTCCCGGTTGACGTATGTTCCGTTCAGGCTTCCGCTGTCGCGCAGCAGCACGCCGTCGGCGGTCTTGTTGAACGTCGCGTGCTTGCGCGACACCGAGATGTCGTCCAGGAAGATGTCGGAGTTCTGGTGCCGGCCGACGGTCACCACGTCGGCGTCGAGCAGGAAGCGGGCGCCGGCGTTGGAGCCACGCTGCACGATCAGCAGCGCGTGACCTCGGGGCAGCGCGTTGACCGCGGCCTCCTCCTCGGCGGTCAGCCCCTCGACCTCGCGCTCCTCGCCGACCGCCGGCATCGTCCGGGTGGTGTCACCGCTGATCACCGGCTCGATCCGGGTGGTCGGCGTCAAGGGCGTGCCGCACTGGCCACAGAAGTTGCTCCCCTCGGGGTTGTCGTGGCCACAGTTGGTGCAGTACGGCATGTCGGATTCCGGCTTTCTATCGATCCTTCGTCGCTGGGCGCCCGCCGAGCTCGGTTCGCCCGCCGAGCTCGGTTCGTGGGTGGCGTGCTCCGCTGGCGTCGCGGGAACACGAGGTTCGATCCGCCAGTCTAGGGTGCCACAAAAGGCTGAACCAATGCTCGAGGTCGAGTCTCGGTGTTGCGGGTCGGGCCGGTCAGGCCAGCTGCTCGGCGTAGGCGTCGGCGTCGAGCAGATCGTCCAGATCGACGTCGTCGTCCAGCTCGACCTCGAACAGCCAGCCGTCGCCGTAGGGGTCGGAGTTGATCGTCTCCGGGTTCGCGTCCAGCTGGCCGTTCACCGCCGAGACCGTGCCCGACACCGGCGAGAAGATGTCGGACACGCTCTTGGTCGACTCCAGCTCGCCGCAGGCGTCGCCGTGCGAGACCGCCTCGCCCACCTGCGGAAGCGTGACGAAGACGATGTCGCCCAGCTGGTCGGCGGCGTACTCGGTGATGCCGATCCGGACCGTGGTGGAGTTGCCGCTGCGGACCCACTCGTGCTCCGCGGAGTACTTGAGATCTTCGGGGAAGTCGGACACGTGTTCGCTCCTGAGGAGGGTGGTTGGGCGCTCAGCGCGGAGTGGGCTCCGGCGACGCCGGTCGAGCGTACTGATTGTTCGTCGGCCCGTGCAAGGAGTCCACAACGACGCTGTCCAGCTGCTCGATCTGCACCTGGCCGCCGATCCGCGGGCCGGTGATCTCGCTCACGATCCCGCCACGGAACCGGGCCGCCTCTTCCAGGCTGTGCGGATCGCCGATCACCTCCAGCACGTACGGCGGTGAGACGACCTGTCCGTCGACCGTCAGCCGTCCGCCCTGGCCGCCGAACCAGCTCGAGGCGACCACCCGGGCGGTGTCGTTCACCTCGATCACCTCGGCGCCGGCGTCGCGCATCTCCTCGACCGCGTCGAGCAGCACGTCGGGGGTCATCTTGTGCTGGGGGTCGCTGATCCGCATCCGGATCCCCGGGCCGATCGCCGGCGCGGTGCCGGCCAGGATGGACAGGTCGTCGACCCGCTGTCGGGCCTCCTCGCGGGCGACCCGCTGGCTGTTCGCGCCTGACTGGAGCTCGCCGCGGGTGCGTTCCAGGTCGGAGATCTCGCGTTCCAGCCGCTGCTGCTGCTCGCCGAGCCCGTCCAGCAGCACGACCAGGTCCTCGCGGCGCGCGTTCGCGTACGTGCTGTCGGTGGTGTTCGCCCGGACCTGCATCACCCCGGCCATCCCGAGCAGGAACAGCATGACCGCGGCGATCACCTGGCCCTTGCCGGGCTTGACCAGCGTGCGCAGCAGCCGGCGCCGGCCGTCGGCGGGCGCTCGGGCCGCGTCCGTCCCCGCCTGCTCGGCTGCCGCGTGCTCGGTCACCGGCTGCTCGGCTGCCGGCTGCTCGGTTGCCGCCTGCTCGGTTGCCGCCTGCTCGGATGCCGGCTGCTCGGCTGCCGGCTGCTCGGCTGCCGCCGGTTCGGGGGCGGCCCGGCGCGGGGCCACTGGCTGCTCAGGCATGGAACAAGGCCCGCCTGATCGCCGCGGCGTTGGTGAAGATGCGGATGCCAAGCACGACCACGACGGCCGTGGACAGCTGCGAGCCGACGCCGATCTGGTCGCCGACGAACACGATCAAGGCGGCGATCAAGACGTTGGACACGAACGAGATCACGAACACCCGGTCGCTGAAGTTGCCTTCCAGATAGGCCCGGAGCCCGCCGAAGATGGCGTCCATCGCGGCGACGATCGCGATCGGCAGATAGGGCTCCAACGGCTGCGGCACGCTCGGTGCCAGCACCAGCCCGACGACGATGCCCGCGACCAGGCCGAGCAGCGGGATCATTGCTTCACCCGGGCATAGCGGAGGGTCATCCCGGGGTCGGCATCCAGGGTGATCTCGTCCACGCTGCTGACCTCGTACCTCATCCGACGGTTCTGCGCGAGCTCGTTCCACCACGCGCCACCGGAGGACTCTACCCAGCGGGCCGGCAGGGTCCGCGGATTTCCGATCGCCTCCACCCGGTACGGCCGGTTCAGCGAGCGGTAGTCGACGGTGATGGCGTCGCCGGCGCTGCGGATCGCGGTCAGGTTGGACAGCCGGTGGCCGTTGATCGAGATCGCCTCCGCACCCGACTCCCAGAGCCCGTTGACCAGCATCTGCAGGTCGATGTCGAGCACCTGGTCCCGGCTGTCGGTGCCGTCGCCGGCGGCGTCGTCGACGGTGATCACCAGCCCGGGCCCGCGGACCGCGCTCGCGCCGGTCACCGGCTCCAGCGCGTTCAGCTCCGCGGTCAGCGCCTTGGCCTGGTCGTCGTCGCCCAACGCGTCTCGGCGCAGCTGAGCGATCTCGGCGTTCAGCGTGGCTGCCTGGACGCGGAGGGCGTCCTGCTGCGCTTCAGCCTGCTGGACTCGGGTGATCAACTCGGCCCGCTCGGTCTCCAACGCCGGCGCGGACCGGGTGGTCTCCACCGCCGCGACGGTGAACAGCACGCCGATCACGAGCGCGACCAGAGCCAGGTCCCAGCGGCCACGGACCCGCGGCCGGCCCCCTCCCCGGCTCGCCACCGCGGCGTAGTCGGGGTCGATCGGCTGCCGGACGATGTCGTTCAGCAGGTCCATGCTGGCGTCGGCGCGGCTGCGCTGCCCGGTCTCAGCCACCGTCGCCGGCCCTCCCCCGCGGCGCCGACCGCACCAGCGCATAGGCCTGGTGGACGTACAACAGTGCGGCGTACCAGTAGAGGCCGGTCCCCCACAGCGCGAACGCCCAGCCCAGCACCCGGGCCACGACGGCCCACGGTTCGGGGGCGGCGCCGAGCAGGATCAACGGGAAGGCGTACAGCAGGCAGAATGTCGCCGCCTTGCCGAGGAAGTGCACCGGCAGCGTGGTGTAGCCACGGGTCCGCAGCAGCGGCACGAGTGCGGCCATCAGCAGGTCGCGGGCGACCAGCGCCAGCACCAGCCACCACGGGATCAGGTCACGCAGCGCGAGGCCGAGGATGGTGGCGAGGATGTAGAGCCGGTCGGCGAGCGGGTCGAGCACCTGGCCGAGCCGGGAGCGCTGGTGCCAGCGGCGCGCGATCCAGCCGTCGAGCCAGTCGGTGATGCCGGACAGGGCCAGCACGACGACGGCCAGCACGTCGGCCTGCGGGCCGAGGATGAGCCAGAGCAGGAGGGGTACGCCGCACAGCCGCAGTGCGCTCAGCGCGTTGGGCACGGTGAACTTCCGGTCGGTGTCGACGCCGGTCGCGCGGCGCGTCACCGCCGCACGATCAGCCGACGAACCCACCCGGCCAGGTTAGTTCGCGACCGCCGGCCATCTCGAAAGCGCGCGGTTCGGCCGCGTGTCCGGCCAGCCGGAACCACCGGGCGGTACGTCGCCGGCGCAGCCCCAGCGCCGACACGACCGCGTCGTTGTGCAGCCGGCGGGCGAGGTCGACCCGGTCGGCGTAGGGCGTGACGGGCTCCAGCGGCACCAGCGCGAGGACCCGGCTGAGGTCGCTCTCGGCCTGCTCCCGGGCGGCGAGGTCGAGATCGGGGACCAGCGCGGCCGTCGCGGCGTCGCAGACCAGCAGGCTGCTGGCTGGGTCGACCTGCGGTGCCCGGGCCGCCTCCAGCGCAGCCTGTGCCCGCCGTACCAGCGCGGCATCGAGCGCCGCCCAGCGGCGCTCTACCCGGGTATGCGCCCGGTCCAGCCGGGTCGCCAGCCACGACAGCCGCCAGCCGGCCGCGAGCAGCACGATCGCCGCCAGCGCGGCGATCTCGACGGGCGTCATCGGGCCCGGCTCCGGTGGGCGGGCCGATGCACCGGGGCCGACGCGGCGAGGGCCGCGCGATAGACCGCATCGACCGCCGGCCCGACCACGGACCAGTCGTAGCGCTGCGCGTGGGCGCGCGCCCGGGCCGTCCGCGCCGGCCGCGGACGACTGACGGTGCGGACAACCGCGGCCGCCAGCGCCGCGGGGTCGTCGACGGGCACCAGCTCGCCCAGCGGCTCGCCGTCGGACGGGCCGAGCAGGTCGGAGAAGGCCGGCAGTGCCGACGCGACGACCGGGGCTCCCGCCGCCATCGCCTCCAGCAGCACGATGCCGAAGCTCTCCCGGGCGAGCTGGGGCGCGACGAACACGTCGGTGTGCTGCAACAGGGCGACCTTCGCCTCGTCGGACACCGGACCCAGCAGTCGTACGCCCGCGGCGCCCGTCACCATCGGTGGCACTGTCGTGCTGCCCCCACCGGCGACGACGATCTCGACCTCGCCCAGCCCGGCCCGGATCGCCGGCACCGCCGCCAGCAGCACGTTCAGCCCCTTGCGCGGCTCGTCCACCCGGCCCAGGAAGGTGATCCTCGGCGGCCGCCCGCCCCGGAAACTGTGCGGCTCCGGCAGCGACACGCCGGCC
>NZ_BAABAB010000003.1:98555-106506 GCF_039537205.1 Microlunatus ginsengisoli
CTGCGAGATGTGCACAGTTTCCGGGGCGGGGAGGGTCGGGGCGGGCGGGATCGGGGCGGGGTCGGGCGAAGTGGGCGTGGTCGAAGCCGTTGGGGATCACCACGGCATCGCGGCCGAGATGCTCGACCACGACCCGGCGGGCGGTCTCGGAGACGGCGATGCCGGCGTCGATCTTCTCGATCGAGGCGCGCAGCGCACCGCCGGCCAGCTGCATCGAGCGCGATCGCGGGGTGGCGGTGTGGAACGTCGCGACGACCGGTACGTCCGCGGCCCACAGGGCCAGCAGTGCGATGCTGGGCGTGACCGGCTCGTGGATGTGGAGCAGGTCGAAGTCGCCGGCCCGCAGCCAGCGGCGGACCCGGGCCGCGCTCAACGGGCCGAAGTTCACCCGGGCGATCGACCCGTTGTAGGGCACCGCGACGGCCTGCCCGGCGGAGGTGAACTCGACCGCGGGGTGGAGCTGCCCTTCGACAAGCTCAGGGCACATTCCCGGGGCGAGTTCGGGGCACAATCCCGGGGCGAGTTCGGGGGTCGTGCCCGGGGCCAGGACGTGCGGCCGATGGCCCGACCGGGCCAGCTGCCGCGCCAGCCCGAGCACGTGGTTCTGGACCCCGCCCGGCGTGTCGAAGCTGTACGGGCAGACGATTCCGATCCGCATCAGGTTCCGATCCGTGTCACCGCGCCGCCTCCGGGCCGGTCAGCGGCTCAGCGAAGAACGGCTGCAGCAGGTGCCAGTCCTCCGGCCGTTCGGCGATCCGCTCGGCGAACACGTCGGCGACCCGCTGCGTCGCCGCCGCCAGGCCGTCCGGTCCCGGCTCTACCCCGACCTCCGGTCCGATCCGCAGCACCATCCCCTCGGGCGTGAACTGACTCACGGTCGGAAACAGCGCCGCGCCGCTGCGCTGGGCGATCAGCGCCGGCCCGACCGGCATCGTCACCGGCTGTCCGGCGAAGCGTACGGCCACGCCGTCGCGGGCCAGGTCCCGATCGGCCAGCAGGCAGACCACCCGGCCGCGCCCGACCGCGTCGACCAGGCCGGCGACGGCGGCCGGGTCTCCGTGGGCGAACACCTCCATCCCGAGCCGGGTCCGGAACTCGGTGAACGCGGCGAACTCCGCCTCGCCGAGCCGCTCGGCCACGGTCGTCACCGGAAAGCCGCTGCGGCAGGCCCACGCCCCGGCCAGGTCCCAGTTGCCGCTGTGCGGCAGCGCGACCACCGCGCCGCGGTCGGCGTGCGCGGCCCGCAGCGCCGCCTCGCCGGTCGTCGTCACGCCGGCCACCAGCCGGTCGGCGGCGCCGGGCAGCGCGAGCTGCTCGTACACGTTGCGGAAGTGGCTGACCAGCGCCGCCTCGACCAGGTCGTCGCCGGCGAGCGCGCCGCTCACCAGGGCGAGGTTGCGGCGCAGGTTCCGGACGTGCCAGCCGTCGGCCCGCAGGGTGCGGCGTGCGGCGCGGCCGATGATCGCGGCGACCAGCCCGCGCGGCAGCCAGGAGCCGATCCGCCAGCCGGCCCGGTACAGCTGACGGACGCCGAAGGCCCGGAGTCGATCGCGATCAGGCAACGGGGTCCGATGAGCCGACGGGTGCCTGCGCCGCGCGCGCCTGCCGCCGTACCTGCAGGATCCGCTGGACGACGGTGATCGCGCCGAACACCGTCAGCACCACCAGCACGGCCTCGAGGGCATACGGCACGCCGAGGCCGGCGACGAACGCGCCGACCAGGATCAGCAGCAGCCGGTCGGCCCGGGCCGCCAGTCCGCCGGTGCAGGTGAAGCCGAGACTCTCGGCCCGCGCCTTGACGTAGGAGGTGACCTGGCCGAAGGCCAGCGCGGCCAGCGCGAACGACGCCCACAGCAGGGAGTCCCGCGGCCCGGTGAAATAGAGCAGGATGCCGCCGAAGACCGCGGCGTCGCCGAGCCGGTCGAGGCTGGAGTCGAGGAAGGCGCCCCAGTTGCTGGCCCGGCCGCTCGACTTGGCCATCTGGCCGTCGACGCCGTCGGCGATGACGAACAGGGTGACCCAGACCGCGCCCTGCCAGAGCCAACCCTGCGGGAAGCAGACCAGCGCCCCGACGAGGACTCCGAGCGTGCCGACGATGGTGACGGCGTCCGGGGAGACGCCCCACCGGTTCAGCAGATTGGCCGGTGGCGCCATGACCGCGGCCCACGCGGTGCGGAACCGCTCCAGCATCGCTCAGCCTCGCTCCGCGCCGCTCACGTCCGGCGCCTCGACCCAGGCTCGGGAGACGACCTCCCAGGTCTGGCCGAGCAGTTGGGGCAGCGCCTTGGTCTGCCCGACCACCGGCAGGAAGTTCGCATCCCCGCTCCAGCGCGGGACGACGTGCTGGTGAAGATGGGCGGCGATCCCGGCGCCGGCGACGTTGCCCTGGTTGATGCCGAGGTTGAAGCCGTGCGGCGCGCTCGCATGGCGGATCACCGCCATCGCCCGCGCGGTCAGCGCGCCGACGGCGGCGATCTCGGCGGCGCTCAACTCGGTGTAGTCGGCTACATGGCGATAGGGGCAGACCAGCAGATGGCCCGGCGAGTACGGGTACAGGTTGAGCACCACGAACGCCAGCTCGCCGCGGTGCACGATCAGGCCGTCGGCGTCGCTCCCGCGCTGGATCCGGCAGAACGGACACTCCGTGCTGGCCGTTGACGCCGGCTTGTTCTCACCCTGGATGTAGACCATCCGGTGCGGCGTCCAGAGTCGTTCGAAGCCGTCGGACGCACCCGCGTACGCCGACGGCTCGTCGAGCTCGATGTTGTCGTTCACCGAGGAAGAACCTACCCGGAGTTGTGCGTCTGACGCTGCCGGCGAGCGTGTGCCGGCACTCACATGTCAGCTCCGGTCGTGCTCGAGGCGCTCCAGCAGCGCCACGTCGTCGGGTGCCAGCCAGGTCTCGTCCAGTGCGCGGCCGCCGTTGCGCCGGATCGCGTCGCGCAGTGGCGAGGCCCAGACGTGCTCGACCAGGGCGACCGCCGCCGTCCCGCCGGCCGGGACCGCGTCGGCCAGCGACCAGGTCGCGGTGTCCTCGTCGGCGGGGGCCGGCTCCGACTCCGCGCGGGTCAGCACCTCGACGGCGAGCTCACCCGATCCGGCCGGGAGCCGCTCGTCCGCGACGATCTCGAGCTCCCCGCCGGCGGTCCGCGCGACCACCAGCAGGTCGACCAGCCGGACGAGCCCGGCCGCCTCCAGCCGGGTCAGCTCGGCCAGCACCTCGCCGGAGTACGTCGGCTCGTCGAAGCCGACCACCAGCACCTGGACCGGTCCGGTCATCGCGCCGCCCGGGTCCGCAGCTGGTCGTACTCGGCCTGGGTGATCACGCCGCCGGCCAGGAGCTGCTGGAGCGCGGCTTGGTTGCCGGCCGCGGGATCGGGCGGCGGCGTCCCGGGCACGGCGCTGCGGGCGTACAGCACCGCCTGGTCCGACGGCACGCCGGGCGCCCGAGGCGTGGACGGGTGCGAGGCCGCGTATGCCTGGGCCGGGGTGAACCGGCCACCGTAGTAGGGCACGTCGCCCGTCATCCCGTAACGGCGCAACTGCCGCGGAACCAGCAGCATGGACACTCCCCTCGCTCGGACCCGAGCCGACCGTACCGCGAACGGCGACGCCTCAGAGCGGGACGGACTGCGGAAACGCGAACAGATCGTGCGGGTCGTAGCTGTTCTTCACCGTGCTGAGCCGGCCCAGGTTCGACCCCCAGTAGGCGGTCGGGTAGTCGGTCAGCTTCGGGTCGGCATAGTTCACGTACGCGGAGTTGCCCAGCCACGGCTGCAGCGCCTTCCGCTCGGCCTGGACGAATGCGTCGTAGGGCGCCGGGCTGGACCCGGCCTTGCCGTACGGCCAGGTGGCCGTGTACTGCACGTCGGCGAGGGCGCTCCGCCACGGGAACGCGGTGGCGTCGGCGGCCACCTCCCCGATCGCGCCGCCGAACGCGTCGAACGACACACCGCCCTCGACCATGCCCGGCACGCTCGAGCCCTTGGCGACCGCGGCGACGATCGCCGCCACCCCGGCGCTGGGCAGGGCCTTCTGCAGGATCGAGGAGGTCGCCGCGAACGGGAGCCGCTGGCTGGGCGTCAGCGCGTTCGCGATGCAGGTGTTCGCCGACTCACCGGAACATCCGGCCTCGGCCAGCATCACCGATGCATAGCTGCCCCCGCCGCGGTAGTTCGTGGTGGGCTTCGGGGTGGCCTTCAGCAGCGCGCTCAGCGACGACGACGGCGAGCGGGACCCGACCCAGGTGCCGACCAGCAGCACCCGGCCGCCTTTTCCCGGCTGCACGAGCAGCTTGCAGGTGCTCCACAGCTCGCTCGGCGCGCTCGCCGTCCAGTGCTGCCAGGCGGTCAGCACCTGTTTCGCCGCCGACCAGGACCACTGCAGGAAGAAGGTCTGCACGTGCGGCGCCGGACGTACGTCGAAGGTCAGTTCGGTCACCGCGCCGAAACTGCCGCCACCGCCACCGCGCAGCGCCCAGAACAGGTCGGCGTCGGTGTGGGCGTTCACCGTCCGGGTCTTGCCGTCGGCGGTGACGATCTGCGCGGCGGCGAGCTGGTCGCAGGTCAGCCCGTACGTCCGGGCCAGCACGCCGACCCCGCCGCCCATCGTCAGCCCGCTGATCCCGACGGTGGCACACGAACCGCCGCCGATCGAGACACCCTTCGCGCCGAGCTCGCTGTAGACGTCGGCGAGGAGCGCTCCGGCGCCGATGGTCGCGGTCTTGGCGCTCGCGTTCACGGTGACCGCGTTCAGGCCGGACAGGTCGACGACCAGGCCGGACCCGGACGACCAGCCGCCGTAGGAGTGGCCGCCGTTGCGGATCCGGATCGGAGCGCCGCCGGCGGCGGCGAACGCCACGCAGGCGGCCACGTCGGCGCTGCTCTTTACATGCGCGATGGCTTGCGGTGGGGTCTGGGCGAAGAACCGCGGGTTGTAGAGCAGGTTCTTCGGCTGGTAGCCGCTCTGGCCGGGCATCGACAGCGTGCCGGAGAGCTGTTTCGCCAGCTGGGCGTACGTCGGTCTCGGGCCGGTCGGCGAGGCAGAAGGGGCGGTCGGCGCCGCGGTCGACGCGCCCGGGCCGCCCGCGGGCGGGCCGACGTCCGACGGGTCCTGACTGCGCAGCCCGCAGCCGGTCAGCGCCGTGCCGAGTCCGGCGAGCGCCGCCAGCCGCAGGACGTCGCGGCGTGGGAGTTGCGCGGTCACCTGGTCATCATCACCGGGGACGGTGGCACTGACAATGCCGGGCCGATAACGGTGTCGGCTCAGTCGTCGGCGCCGCGGGCGACCAGCGCGTCGCCAAGGGCGTCGGCGTGCCGGAGCGCGCGGACGACGAGGGGTACGGCGAAGGCGCGGGCGCTGCGCATGCCGCGGGCGCGCTGGGCGTCCCGGATCTCCCGAGCGAGGTCGACCACGACCGGGACGCACCGGACGCCGAGCGCCACCATCAGCCCGAGCCGGTCGGCGTCGACTCCCAGCCGGCGCAGCGGGCGGGCCGCGGCGACGACGGCGTCGACCAGCTCCGTGGTCCTGGTGGTGAGGGTGACCAGCGCGGCGAGCAGCACCAAGACGGCGATCGTGCCGGTGACCACGACCGCACGCTGCCAGCTGTCGAGCACCAGCTGCAGCCCGGCGGTGACCAGCAGCAGCGGCCAGAGCGGCCGGATCTGGCGCAGCGCGGTGGCCGGAGTCAGCCCGGCGGCCGGGTAGCCGAGCAGCGCGATCAGCAGCGCGAGCGCGACCTGCCACGGGCGGTCCAGCCAGATCGCGCCCGCGCCGAGCACGACCAGGACGACCAGCTTGACCCACGCCGGGGCGCGGTGGACGACCGAGCGGCCCGGGACGTACAGCCCGATCACGGGACCTGCTCGGGTCTCTCGGCGCCGCTGGTCATCAGGCTCCGGTAGCGGGTGATCGCCTCGTCCGGCGCGGCGTCGACGACCAGGCGGGCCTCGTCGAAGACGAGGACCCGGTCGAAGCCGGCGAGCAGGTCGAGGTCGTGGCTGACCAGCACGACCTGCTGCGGCAGTGTCTCGACCACGGCCGCGATCCGCCGGGTGTTGCGCAGATCGAGCAGTGTGGTCGGCTCGTCGAGGACGAGCAGGTCGGGCTCGGTGACCAGCACCGAGGTCAGCGCCAGCAACTGCTTCTGGCCGCCGGACAGCAGGTGGGCCGGATGGTCGGCGTGCTCGCTCAGTCCGGCCCGGGCGAGAGCGGCCCGGACCCTCTCCCGCTGCTCGGCCCTCGGCAGTTTGAGCCGGCGCAGCCCGAACGCGACGTCCTCGGCGACCGTCGGCATCACGATCTGGGCGTCCGGGTCGGTGAAGCAGAAGCCGACCCGGCGGCGGATCGCCCGGGCGTCGCGGGCGGTGTCGAGCCCGTCGAGGGTGACCGAACCGGCGTCCGGCACCAGCAGCCCGTTCAGCAGCCGCGCGAACGTGGACTTGCCCGACCCGTTCGCGCCGATCACCCCGATCCGGTGCTCGGTCAGGGTGGCGGTCACCTCGCTCAGCACGAGCCGATCGCCATAGTGGTGGGTGACGCCGGCCAGTTCGATCAGCACGAGCGGACGACCATCGCGACGCCTTGGCCGCCGCCGACCGCGATAGCGGCGAGGCCGTACGCACCGGGGCGCGGGGTGCGGACCAGCTGGCTGAACAACCGGACCAGCAAGACGGCGCCGGAGGCGCCCCACGGGTGGCCGAGGGCCAGCGCGCCGCCCTGCGGGCAGACCCTGGCCGGATCGAGCCGGAGCGCGGCGCAGCAGGCCAGGACCTGGCCGGCGAACGCCTCGTTGAACTCGATCACCTCGACATCGTCCAACGTCAGCCCGGCATGGTCCAACGCCTGCTCGGTCGCCGGGACGATGCCGAAGCCGGGGCGATCGGTAGGGACGCCGGCGGTCGCGGTGGCGACGATCTCGAGCCCCGGCAGCCGGGCGGTCTCGGCCCGGTGCCCGTCGACCACGGTAACTGCGGCGGCACCGTCGTTGATGCCGCAGGAGTTGCCCGTGGTGACCGTGCCGTGCGGTCCGAATGCCGGCGTCAGGCGGGCCAGCCGCTCGGCCGTCAGCCGCGGGCTCGGGCGCTCGTCGCGCGACAGCGTGCCGACCGGGACGATCTCGCCGTCGAATCCGCCCGCGGCTGCGGTGGCGACGGCCCGGGCGTGGGAACGGGCGGCGTACGCGTCCTGGTCGGCGCGGCCGATCCCGTACGTCGCGGCGAGGGCGTCGGCCGCCTCGCCCATCTCCGGGTCCGGCTGACCGTCCGGAGCGAACGGGGCGCGGGTGTAGCGCGTCGGCGCGTCGCGCATCGGCGCGTCGCGCATCGGCGTGCCGCGCATCGGCGTGCCGTGCGTCGGGGGCTGGTCGCGCGCGTCGCCGGTGGGCGGCCAGTATCGCCACGGCGCGGTGGACGGGGACTCGACCCCACCGGCCAGCACGATCCCGCCGCGGGCGGCGACCTGGTCGGCGGCGACGACGACGGCGGCCAGCCCGCTGCCGCACTGCCGGTCGACGGTGAGTCCCGGCACGGCTACGGGCAACCCGGCCGCCAGGGCCGCCACCCGAGCGACGTCGCCGCCGGGTCCCATGCAGTTGCCGAGGATCACCTCGTCCGGACACGCTGCCTCGCCGGCGGTTCTCGGGCCGGCCGTTGGGTGCACGCCGGGCGCCAGTCGGGCCAGTCGCCCCTGCAGCTCGGCCAGCACCGGGGCTGCCAGCTCGGCTGCCCGCACCTCGCGCAGCGCACCACCCTGCCGCCCGATCGGCGTCCGCAGCGCCTCGACGATGACCGGCCGGTCACTCATCGCCGTACCGTCCTGGCCTCCGCGCAGACCCCGATCGGCGTCTCATCGCGCTCCGCCGGGCACTCGGCCCACTCCGTCGGCCAGCCGCGCGGGTCCCACTCCGCACCCCGGCCAGCACCTGTGCCGCACTCCGCACCCCGGCCAG
>NZ_BAABAB010000003.1:106558-164463 GCF_039537205.1 Microlunatus ginsengisoli
AGAGTGGCTCCTGGCGCACGTCCAAGGCCACCCGGCAGGGAACCGACTCCGCACCCCGTCCAGCAGCCCAGACGCGACTCCGCACCCCGGACATGCACTCCGCACCCGGCATGCAGGGCGCGGAGTCGCCCTCCGGGGTGCGGAGTGCGGCGCGCCGGAGGCTGATCCGGGGCCGGTCACGCGTCGGCCGCCGATGGGTTGTCCATGGTCGCGCGCCGGGTGAGATCGGCGGCCAGCTCGACCCGGTCGAGCTTGCCGGCGCCGGTCAGCGGAAGGGACGGGCGGACGTACCAGCGGCGGGGCCGGCCGGCACCGAGTCCGGCCGTAGCCAGCCGGGCGGCCGGGAGGTCGTTCTCGTCGGTCAGCACGCTCACGACGACGTGGCCGAGCCGTGGATGCGGCAGGCCGACGACGGCGAGTTCGCCGGACACCGCCGGTCGCAGGACCGCCTCGATGTCGGCGACCAGCACCGTCGCGCCTCCCGTGGTGATCCACTCCGGCCGTCCGTCGACCACAAGCCGGTCCCCGATGAGCCGGCCCCGATCGCCGACGGTGGCGTACCCATCGCGATCGAACCGGAGCGGCCCGCCCTCCCCGCCGGCTGTCCGCCCTCCCCCTTCCGGAAGCCCGCCCTCGTCCGGCAGCCGGCCCTCGTCCGGCAGCCGGCCCTCGTCCGGAAGCACGCCCTCGTCCGGAAACTGTGCGGGTGTTGCATCCGCGGTCGGCGTGTCGCTGCGAGAGCTGCACACTTTCCGGGCGAGGGGGGCTGGGGTGGGAGCGCGGAGTGGGAGGTAGCCCTCGGCGAGATAGGGCGAGCGGACCCAGATCTCGCCGTCGCGGAGATCGACCTCGACGCCCGGGAACGGGCTGAGCGACTCACGGTCGGCCCCCCAGGCGACGAAGGACAGTTCCGCGGCGCCGTAGTAGTGCGCGACCCGGGCACCGGCTCGCTCGGCCAGCGTCCGCAACTCCGGGTCGAGCCCGTCACCGGCGACCACGACCGTACGCCCGCGCAGGTCGGCGTCATCGTCCAGCAGGGCGCGCAGCCGGCTCGGGGTGAGGTGCACATGGGTGGCCTCCGCGAGCGAGTCGACCCGGACCGCGCCGACCGAGGCCGCGTGGGCGGCGGCGAACAGGTTCATCGTGGCGGTCAGCGGGCCCGGGATCCAGATCCGCGAAGCGGCGGACGTCTGCGTCAGTGCCGCCACCGCCGGGAAGGAGTCGGTCCAGGATCGCGCGGTCCGCACGACCACCCTGGCGGCGCCGGACGTACCCGAGGTGGCGAGGGCGAGCCGCTCGCCGGCGGCCGCCACCGCGGCGAAGGCCGCGACCGGGTCCGGCGCGGCCAACACCGCCACCGGCTCCGGCCCGCCCACCGGCTCCGGCCCGCCCATTGGGTCCGCTCCGGTCATCGGCTGCCCCGGAAACTGTGCACGTACGACAGTCTCCGCCGGCGTGTCGCTGCAAGACACGCACACTTTCCGCTCAGGGCGGATGGGCCGGTCAGGAACGAGGATGGGGCGGTCAGTGATTCAGGACACCGGGGTCGGCTCGGAGCGCCGGGCCACCGGGAGCAGGCCCGGGTAGGCGGCGTGGACGCCCTTGGCGACCAGCGCGGCGATCACCGCCTTCAGGAGGTCGCCCGGGATGAAGATCAGCACCGGCAGCGGGGAGAGCCGGGTCACGATCATGAACCCGAGCGCGCCGAAGACATACAGCACGCCGACCCCGCCGAGCAGCGCAGCCACGATCCCCCAGCCCAGCCGGTAACGACCGTCGCGGCAGAAGCGCTCGGTGAACCAGCCGACTGCGTAGGCGGCGATCGGGAAGCCGATCACGAAGCCGGCGCTGAACCCGACGAAGACCGCCAGGCCGCCGCGACCGCCCGACAGCAGCGGCAGCCCGAGCGCAACGAGGGCGACGAACAGCAGAAGAGCGAAGAACCCGCGACGCGCGCCGAGAATGAGTCCCGCCAGCATCACGCCGAGGCTCTGGGCCGTGACCGGGATGCCCTGCCCGATCGGCAGGAAGACCGGGGGTATCAACCCGAGCGCGGCGACGATGCCGGCGAAGACGGCGATCTGGGCGAGGTCGCGAACGGAGCTGCGACGTGTGGACCCGCTCATGGGCGTGGCCTTCCGTTGACGGATGGAGCGCTGCGCAGTCTAGGGAAATCGCCGTGACGTCGACGAAACGTGTCCGCTTAGTGGCGGCCGAGCAGCTCCTCGATCCGGGCCAACCGGGCGGCCAGCGCGGCCTCCGACCCGTGGTCGGTCGGGCTGTAGTAGCGCGCGTCGACCAGCTCGTCCGGCAGATACTGCTGGGCGGCGATGCCGTGCGGATGATCGTGCGCGTATTGGTAGCCCTTGCCGTGGCCGTACGCCTTCGCTCCCGGGTAGTGCGCGTCCCGCAGGTGCGGCGGGACGAGCCCGATCTTCCCCGCGTGTACGTCCGCGAGGGCCGCGTCGATCGCCGTCACAACCGAGTTCGACTTGGGCGCGAGGGCAAGCGCGATCACGGCGTGTGCCAGGTTGATCCGGCCCTCCGGCATGCCGATGAAGGCCACCGCGTCGGCAGCGGCGACCGCCGTGGTCAGCGCGGTCGGATCGGCCAGCCCGATGTCCTCACTGGCCAGGATCACCAGCCGGCGAGCGATGAACCTCGGGTCCTCGCCGGCCGCGATCATCCGGGCCAGATAGTGCAGCGCCGCCTGGACGTCGGAGCCGCGGATCGACTTGATGAACGCGCTGATCACGTCGTAGTGCTGGTCGCCGTCGCGGTCGTAGCGGATCGCCGCCTTGTCGACCGCCGCCTCCACGATGTCGGTGGTGATGGCGGTCGCGTCCAGCGCCGCGGCACCGGCCGCCGACTCCTCCAGATAGGTCAGCGCCCGCCGGGCGTCGCCGCCGGCGAGCCGGAGGATCGCTGCCCTTGCCTCCGGCTCGAGCTCACGGGTGCCGCCGAGCCCGCGGTCCGAACCGAGCGCCCGGTCGATCAGCCCGGAGATGTCGTCGTCGGTCAGCGGCTTGAGCGTGAGCAGCAGCGATCGGGACAGCAGCGGCGAGATGACCGAGAAGCTGGGGTTCTCGGTGGTGGCCGCGATCAGGGTGACCAGCCGGTTCTCCACCGCGGGGAGCAGGACGTCCTGCTGGGTCTTGGAGAAGCGGTGCACCTCGTCCACGAACAGCACGGTCTGCCGGCCGGCGCCGAGGTCGCGGCGGGCCTGGTCCAGCACGGCCCGGACCTCCTTGACCCCGGCCGTCACCGCCGAGATCTCGACGAACCGGGAGTCGGTCTGCCGCGAGACCACGGACGCGATGGTGGTCTTGCCGACCCCGGGCGGCCCCCACAGGAACACCGACATCGGCTCACCGGACGCCAGTCGGCGCAGCGGCGAACCCGGCCCGAGCAGGTGCTGCTGGCCGACGATCTCGTCCAGCGTCTGCGGCCGCATCCGCACCGCGAGCGGCAGGTGCCGGCTCGACTCCCCCGGACGTACGGCGTCGGCGAGGCTGCCGCCGACACCCGGTCCCGCGCTCGTGGTGGGCGCGCCCACCAGCCCGCCGAACAGATCCTCACTCATCGCGCGCACAGCCTACGAGCTATCGCCGACACCGGCCCGCGCTGCTCCTCGCGCCCACTCCTCGGATCCCTTGGAACGCCTCGGATCCCTTGCACGNGAGGCGCTGCAGGGGATCCGAGGTGCCATAGGAGATCCGAGGCGCCACAGGAGATCCGAGATGCCACAGGGGATCCGAGATGCTGCAAGGGGATCCGAGGCGCGACGGGCTCACAACCACAGTCCCAGGGCATATCCGCCCGCGGCCGCGGCGACCGCGATCACCAGCATGCCCAACCCGTTGGCCGCAGCGGCCAGCCAGCGGCGGTCCTCGAGCAGGCGGACGGTCTCCAGGCTTGCCGTGCTGAACGTGGTGTAACCGCCCATCAGGCCGGTGCCCAGCACGAGCTGCCAGCCGTGGGTCAGCACCGAGCCGGCGACCAGCCCGGTGATCAGCCCCAGGATGAACGAGCCGCTGACATTGATGATCATGGTCCCGAGTGGGAACGAGCCGGAGCTGTGGTGCCGGACGGTCCCGTCCAGGACGAACCGCAGCGCCGCACCGACCCCACCGGCGAGGCAGAGCAGCACGATCTCCAACCCGGTCACTTCGAGGTCCTCCGCAGCGCGAGCGCCGGCCGGAGCTGGTGGCGGGCCAGCAAGACCCCGGCTACCGAGGCGAGGCCGCCGATCACCACGGTGCCGACGGCGTACGCGGCCGCCCAGACCGGATGGGCCAGGCCCAGGGTGACGGTGTCGGCGGCCAGCGCGCTGTAGGTGGTGTAGCCGCCCATCACCCCGGTGCCGATACCGAGCCGCGCCCGCCGGCTCCAGCCGACGTCCAGGCTGGTGTCGGCCAGGAACTCCAGCAGCAGGCCGAGCAGAAAGGCCCCGGTGATGTTGATCAAGAAAATACCGACCGGCACGCCGGACTGGGCCGGCACGGCCAGGCTCACTGCGTAGCGCAGACCGGTGCCGATCGCCCCGCCGGCAGCGACCAGCACGATGTTGCCGAACGAGTGATGGGCCGGCCGGGCCCGTGCGGCCGCGCTGTCGTCGCGTTCCGCGTCGCTCTCCACCGGCACCGGAGTCTGCTCGCCGGTCGTCTCGTCGCTCACGCAGGCTCCCACGGCAGCGGACCCTCGACGATCGGGTTCAGCGGCACCACCACCAGCGGCCTGGGCTGCCGGTGCGCGAGGTGCACGGCCACCGAGCCGCCGAAGAACTCGTGCATGCTCGACCGCAACCCGCCGCGGCGGCTGCCGACCACGATCAGCTGCGCGTCCAGCACCTGCGCGAGCCGGCCGAGAGCGTGCGCGATGTCACCGGCCAGCTCGCGGAACTCCACCGCGACCGACTCCTCCCGGCTCCACGTCTCGATCCGCTCGGCCAGCGCGGGGTCGAAGACCGCCCCGTCGAAGTCGATCGCGTCCGGGTCGACCGGTCGGGAGTCGATCGAGCCGTCGGTGCGCTCGTCGACGACGTACGCTCCGGGGTCGACGTGCGCGCAGACCAGCGAGGCGTCGAACGCGCGGGCGAACCGAGCGGCCTCGCGGACCACGCGGTCCGGCTGGTGAGGCGTGACGCCGACGACGATGGTGCGCTCACTCATGGCTGGTACCTTCCTCGATCCGTCCCCGGGTACAGCTTCGCCGACCTGGGCGCGCGCTTCCGGCTCGGGTCATCCCACGGCCCGCCGCGGCCAGCTGAGCCACGTGGCGACCAGCGCGGCAAGCATCCAGAACGCGGGCACCTGCGGTGAGAAGGCCGCCCAGCGCAGGTTCCCGAACGTCTGGGACGAGTTCGGTGGGCTCGTCCTGAGGGGTGGGTTTCATGAGCTCACAGTGCGCGCTCCTCGAGACATGGACAGACGTCTCAGGAGTCATCAGCCATCGCGGCGGTTCGAGGAGATCCTCGGGCGGACACCATCGCCGTGATCAACACTAGGCGGCACACGAGACCTCGACCAGCCGGCCGCTCCTGGCGTCGCTGTGACGCTCGTCACCCTGCCGAGCGAGCGTCATCGAATCGCGCCCGAGCTGGTCGACGGGCGAAGAGAGCGGACGGAGCTCAGGCGCAGTCGCGAGCCTCAGCCATGAGGCTCAGGCATCGATCTGCCGAACGAAGCGGTCGATGGTGCGGGTGCTGGCTCGGCGTTGCGGCTCTCGACGGCCGAGCTGGCCCGCCCGCTCAGCACGACCAGCACGGCCTGCTCGGGCGAGCCCGCCCAGGTTCCAGTCAGTCGAAGGTCGAGAGTCTCGGCCCCGGCGACATCGGCGGCAGCGGCGTCGCCGGGCTCGACCAGCCGCCGTACCGCCAGCGTGTAGTCGGGCGTCACGCAGGCGGTGGCTCCGTCCGAGTCGATGACGTCCAGCGAAGCAGGCTCCGCCACACCATCGGCCGCGGCGCCCGAACCCTGCACCGAGCCGCGGGACGGCAGCTCGGTGCCGTCGGACATGAGCAGCTTGGCCTCGCTGCCGCCCGTCAGCACGGCAGACGCGAGCGCGGCGACGTACGCAGGATCGTGCGGGCCGTCGTACACCCAGCGCGTGCCCAGCACGGAGTGCTGCATGGTGGTGATCGGTTCGACCTCCGCCGCATCCGCCCGGTCGTCGAGTGGCCGGCCCCGATAGGTCAGCGGCACCTGCAGCACGGGCCCGTCACCGAAGCGGACCAGGAACGTCTCGATGCCGACCTCGCCCGCCGGGTCGTCGAACCGGTACGAACCGAGGATGCGCACCCGAGCTGCCGCGTCACCGGCGAACCAGGACTGCCGCGGTACCCACTCGGTCAGCAGGTCGGGCTTCGACGGGGTGAGCTCGGCGTCGTAGATGAGGGCCACGTGGCCCACCGTAGTGACCGCTCAGCCGCGCTGTCGCCGGCCGCGGTTGCCAGTCTGCACAGGAAGCGTGCCATCACGGCGCCAGGACGCGGCGGAGCAGGTCGGTCAGCACCCCGATCACGTCCGGCAGGTCGACGTCGGCGGCGTCCTGCGCCAGCAGCCAGCCGTCCATCGCCTGGCCCATCCCGCTGACCACGCCGATCAGCAACGCCGGCGGCAGGTCCGTCCTGATCGCACCCACCCGCTGGCCGGCCGCCAACGTCTGCTGCATCCACGGCAGCACGGCCTGTTCCAGCTCCCCCGCCGCCTGCCGGAGTGCGCTCCCGGACACCGCCCAGCCGCGCAGCAAGGCGGCGAGTCTCGGCGACGCGGCCAGGTTCGTCATCAGCCGGAGGTAGTAGTCGGCGAGCGTGGCCCAGAACCCATCCGGGTCCTCCGCGGTCGGCACCGGGAAGGGGCCGACGTCGGCGAACAGCTGCTCCAGGCCGGCCCGGGCCACCGAGGCGTACAGGTCCTCCTTGCCGTCGAAGTAGTAGTACATCGACCCCTTGGAGATCCCCGCCGCCTCGATCACCCGGTTCAACGAGGCGTCGTGGAAACCGTGCTCGGCGAACTCGTCCAGCGCCGCGTCGAGGATGGCTTGCTGCTGCTCGGCCGGCAGCCGGGCGAAACGCGGTCGAACCACGACAGACCGACCGTCTCAGGCCGCCGCCGGCTCGGGCAGCTCGATGGCGTCCCGGAAGCTGCGGCCCATCACCAGATCGGCGACCTTCGGCAGCCCCATCATCCGCATGGCCGCGTTCCGGACGAACAGCTGGCGCCGGTTCTTCGGGGCGAACGCCGTGCCGAGACTCATCGCAGCATCCTGCTTGGAGCGGATCAGCGGCGCAAGCATCTCGTGATAGCGCGCGAACGCCGCGCGGTGATCGTTCGACCGGCACAGCTCCGCGGCGAGCACGTACGACTCGACCATGGCCAGGGCGGAGCCCTGCCCGGCCAGGAACGATGGACAGGCCGCCGCGTCGCCGACGAGTCCGACCCGGCCCCGAGACCAGGACGGCAGCCGGATCTGGCTGGCCGCGTCGAAGTAGAAGGTGTCCGCCCGCGACATCTCCGCCAGCATGGCGGGCACCTCCCAGCCGGCACCGGCGAGCCGGTCCCGGAGCAGCGCCTGCTGGGCGGCCGGGTCGTCAGGCGGCAGCGGACCGTCGTGCCGGACGCTGAGCACGAACATCGTCCTGTCCTCGCGGAGCGAGACCCGCACTGCCTGGAACCCGACCTCGGCGTACATCAGTGCGACCAGATCGTCGCGGAAACCATAGCCTCGGCTCTCGTAGGCCGCTATGACGATGCCGAGGTACTTCTCGGCCCCGGCGTCCGGGCCGAAGGCCAGCCGACGCACGCGAGAGTGCAGCCCGTCGGCACCGATCACGAGATCGAACGTCCGCTCGCCGCCGCTCGCGAACACGACCCGCACCTCGTGCTCGTCCTGCTCCAGCCTCGCCACCGTGTCGTCCAGCAACAGGTCGACCCGGTCCTGCAGCGCCGTATAGATCACGGCTGCGAGATCGGTCCGGGCGATGCTGACGTACTTCTCGACCGCGCCCATGATCGCGGACGTCTTCACCGACCCGATCCGGCGTCCGTCCGGACCGACGGCACGGCCCTCGGTGAATGCGTAACCCCGCCGCCGCAGCTCCGGCACGATGCCCATCCGCTCGGCGACATCGAAGCCGGCGCCCCAGAAGTCGACCAGGTAGCCGCCGCGGCGCAGTTCCGGCGCTCGCTCGACCAGGGTCGGCTCGTGCCCGGCCTGCAGCAGCCAGTAGGCCAAGGTCGGCCCCGCGATTCCGGCACCGACGATCAGGATTCGCATGACGCCTCCCGTCCAACTCATCAGACCGATGGTTAGACCATCAGTCTAACCATCGGTCTAGCAATCCGGAAGGGGCGATCTGGTGCGGGCCCGGGGTCGCTGTCGGTGTTTTCGGGCGAGTGTCCTGAAACAGCGGCGACACGCCAGGATCACGTCACCAGATCCGCCCGAGTGTCCGAAAACGTCGGGAGGCGCCGGCGGCGAGACGCGAAGCGGGAGACCCGCTGGCTCAGGCCGGAGCGGGCTTCGCGTCGACGCCGGCCTCCTTGCGCTGCTGCGCGGTGATCGGGGCCGGCGCGTCCGTCAGCGGGTCGACCCCGCCGCCCGACTTCGGGAACGCGATCACCTCACGGATCGAGTCGCTGTCCGAGAGCAGCGCGCAGATCCGGTCCCAGCCGAACGCGATCCCACCGTGCGGCGGGGCGCCGAAGGCGAACGCGTCCAGCAGGAAGCCGAACTTCTCGCCGGCCTCCTCCTTGGACAGCCCCATCACCGCGAACACCCGTTCCTGGATGTCGCGGCGATGGATACGGATCGAGCCGCCGCCGATCTCGTTGCCGTTGCAGACGATGTCGTACGCGTACGCCAGCGCGCTGCCCGGGTCGGAGTCGAACGTGTCCAACGACTCCGGCTTCGGCGAGGTGAACGCGTGGTGCACCGCGGTCCAGGCACCCGAGCCGACCGCCACGTCACCGGCGGCCACGGCGGCCGAGGCCGGCTCGAACAGCGGGGCGTCGACCACCCAGACGAACGACCAGGCGGACTCAGCCTGTCCTGAGCCTGTCGAAGGGATCAGGCCGACCCGACGGCCGATCTCCAGCCGGGTGGCACCGAGCAGCGCCTGGGCGCCGCGCCGCTCGCCGGCGGCGAAGAAGATGCAGTCCCCCGGCTTCGCCCCGACCTGGGCGGCGATCCCCGAACGCTCCAGATCGGAGATGTTCTTGGCCACCGGACCGCCGAGCTCGCCGTCCTCGCCGACCGTCACGTACGCCAGCCCGCGGTGGCCGCGCTGCTTGGCGAACTCCTGCCACGCGTCGAAGGTCCGGCGCGGCTGGGAGCCGCCGCCGGGCATCACCACGGCACCGACGTACGGCGCCTGGAAGACCCGGAACGGGGTGTCGGCGAAGAACGCGGTGACGTCGGTCAGCTCGAGCGCGAAGCGCAGGTCCGGCTTGTCCGTCCCGTAGCGATCCATCGCCTCGGCGTAGGTGATCCGCTGGATCGGCGTCGGCACCTCGACGTCGATCAGCGACCAGATCGCCTCCAGCAGCCGCTCGGTCAGCTCGATGATGTCGTCCTGGTCGACGAAGCTCATCTCGATGTCGAGCTGGGTGAACTCCGGCTGCCGGTCGGCCCGGAAGTCCTCGTCCCGGTAGCAGCGGGCGATCTGGAAGTAGCGCTCCATCCCGGCCACCATCAGCAGCTGCTTGAACAGCTGCGGGCTCTGCGGCAGGGCGTACCAGGATCCGGGCCGCAGCCGGGCCGGCACCAGGAAGTCGCGCGCCCCCTCCGGCGTCGCCCGGGTCATCGTCGGGGTCTCGATCTCGACGAAGTCGCGGCCCAGCAGCACCTCGCGGGCCGCCTGGTTGACCCGGCTGCGCAGCCGGAGCGCGGCGGCCGGGGCGGGCCGGCGCAGGTCCAGGTAGCGGTACTTCAGCCGGACCTCCTCGCCGACCTCGACCCGCTCGTCGATCTGGAACGGCAACGGGGCCGACGGGTTCAGCACGACGATCTCGCTCACCACGACCTCGACCTCGCCGGTCGGCAGTTCGAGGTTCGCGTTGCCCTCCGGGCGCAGCTCGACGGCCCCGGTGACGGCGATGCAGTACTCGTTCCGCAGCCCGTGCGCCCCCGAGGCGGCGAGGATCTCGTCCCGGACGACCGCCTGGACCACGCCGGAGGCGTCGCGCACGTCCAGGAAGGCCACCCCGCCGTGATCGCGCCGGCGGGCGACCCAGCCGGCCAGTGTGACGGTTGTTCCTGCGTGCTCGGCGCGCAACGTTCCGGCGCCGTGGGTGCGGATCACGAGATTCCCTTCGTACGTCTGCTGTCGGCCCACGATCCTAGGCGGCGCCGTGCGGGCAGCGGAAACCGTTTGGCCCGGGAGCCTCTTCACACGACTCGGGTCGGCGGGTGAGGATGGGCCGTGGCTCGGATGCTGGGACGGATCGCGCTGGTCGCGATCGCGGTCGCGCTGGCCTGCGCGGCGGTGCTGATCGAACCGACCCCGGCCTGGGCATGTTCCTGCGCACCGACCACCACCCAGCAGGCAGTCGACCGCGCCGACGCCGTTTTCAAGGGCCGGGTCACCGAGCGAGACCGGACCGGCCACGGCTCCGACGCCCGGATCGAGCTCCGGTTCGAGGTGTCCCGGGTGTTCAAGGGACGCGTGTTCTCCGACCAGGTCGTGCTCAGCCCGCGGGACAGCGCCGGCTGCGGAATCGACGCCGAGGTCGACAGCACCTGGGTGATCTTCGCGACCTCCGGCGTGGAAGGCACCGGCGATCACGCCGTGACCCGGCTGACCACCACCCTGTGCAGCGGCAACCTGCCGGGCGCCACCGCCGCACCGGCCCTGCTCGGCCGCGGCCAGTTCCCCCGCCCGGGCTCCTCCGACACCCAGGAGAAGACCGTCCGCGCCGACGCCCGGGTCGACCGCGCCCTCGCGATCGCCGGCTTCACCGCCCTGGGCCTGATCGTGCTGGGCGGCGTCGCCCTCGTCCTGCTCTGGCGCCCCGGCCGCCCGACCTGACCTCACTCCCCCAGCTCGCGCGACCCGACCCGACCCGGCCCCTGCGACGTTTGCGGACACTCGCGCCCATCTGGCGTGCCGCTGTCGGCGTGTCGTCGACATTTCGGGACACTCGCGCCCATATGTGCCCCGGGTCCCCAGCGGAGCCGGCGCAACTCAAAAAGGCGGGTGGGGGGTGCTGGGGGTGCTGGGGGTGCTGGCGGAAGCGAAGCAGGCGCAACACAGCAAGGTGGGTGGGGGTGCTGGGGGTACGTCAGGGCGTGGTCGGGCGTTCCGAGCGGAGCGGAGCCTGCGGAGCGGAGCGAGGTGGGCGGGACGTACCCCCAGCACCCCCACTCACCGACCCCAGGACCTCCGGACCAAGCGCCCACACGAGTCCGACGGCCTCAGGGAGGCGCACGTCAGGAGGGCCGGAAGGCCGAGCCCTTCGCCATCAGCTCCTCGTCGACCGGAAGCACCCCGCGCTTGACCGCCCGGACCAGCAGGGCGTGGTCGGCCTCGGTCTGGTCGGCGTACAACCGGGCGAAGGTCGCCATCGCCTCGTCGAGCTTCTCCGACGAGCCGACGTACCCCGCGATCATCGACGCCCCGCTGGTCCGGGCGTGACCCTTCGCCAGCAGATGCCCCACGATCCCCGCGTAGTCGGTCAGCGCGGCGGCGTCCATCGAGTCCAGCGGGATGGTGCCCTTCATGTTCCGGAACTGCCGGACGTAGTACTGCCGGTCGTCGAACGTGGTCCAGCCCAGCAGCGGATCGCTCACGGTCTGCAGCGCCTGCTGGTACTCCACCACCCGCTTTCCCTGGTGCGCGTGCCAGGCGGCGTCACCGTGCACGTACTTCGCCAGCACCGAGCGCCGCGCCTGCTTGAGCTGGAGGAAGACGACATCGTCCTCGCTGCTGCCCTCCAGCAGCGCGACGTACGCCCGCAGCCCCACGCTGCCGACTCCGACGACCTTGTGGGCGACGTCGAGCAACGTGTAGCCGCCCAGGGCACGGCGCCAGTGCGGGGCGAGGGTGCTCAGGTAGCTGTCCAGCGCTCGGCCGACGTCGTCGATCTCCGCCTCGGACAGCCGGGTGATCAGCGGCGGCTCCTCCACGATCCGCCGGCTGCCGTCCTCGCTCTCGGTGGTGAACCGCGGCAGCGCGCGGTCGCTCGTCCGGTTGCGGGCCCGCTTGGCGGAGCGTTCGATCTCCTCCCGCAGGCTCTTCTCCGTAGCGGTCTCGTGCAGCCGACCGACGTCGAGCCGGTTGTACGACCGCATCAGCAGGGGCTGCTCGGCCAGGAAGCGCACCTCGGCCCGATAGGCCGCGACGCAGGCGCGGACCGAGTCGGCACACTCGTCCTCGGCCGACCCGTTCTCCCGGCCGGCGACCCAGATGCTGGCTGCCAGCCGGCGCAGGTCCCACTCCCAGCCGCCCGGGTGGGCCTCGTCGAAGTCGTTCAGGTCGATCACGAGCTCACCCTCGGGCGAGGCGTAGAAGCCGAAGTTGCCCAGATGTGCGTCGCCGCAGATGACCGGCATGATCCCGGTCGCCGGCAGGTGAGCGACGTCCTCGGCCATCACGATCGCGGTGCCGCGGAGGAAGCCGTACGGGCTGGTCACCATCCGCGCCACCCGGATCGGGATCAGCGCGGGCACCCGGCCCTCGTGCGAGTCGAGGATGAGCTGGATCGGGTCCGGCCGGCCGATCGGCACCTTCCACTCCGCCAGCGCGGACCGCGGCACCTCGTTGCGGAGCGCCTTGCCCATCGCCTTGCGTTCCTTGCGGGACGTGGGGCGGCGGCGCAGCGACGCGAACGCCTCGCTGTCGGCGCTGGCGAGCACGGTGTGCCCGGCGCGCGCACCGCTGGTCACCGTGGACCCGCTCATGACGATCACCTCCCGACCGGTCGATACCCTAACGTTCCCGCGTCACCGCGCGCGAAAACCCCGCAGCTGTGGTGGACGGAGCTCACCCTGAGAATGTCCCCCCAGTGACTCGGAGCCCCCCGATTTCCGGCTCCACGCGGGCACTCCGGGGACGAAATCAGGGCTGAAGGGCGACGACCGGCCTGAGGTCCTCCTCCGCCGGAGCCCACCGACGCGGGTCGGCGGGCAGCTGCTCGCCGGTCCGGATGTCCTTCACCTCGCCGCTCTCGCCGGAGCCCGGGAACCAGACGTACGGGATCCGGCGCCGGTCGGCGAACCGGATCTGCTTGCCGTACTTGTCCGCCTTCGGCGCCACCTCGCAGGAGATGCCGCGGGCGCGGAGCAGCTCGGCCACCTCGATCGAGTCGGGCCGGGCGTCCTCGGAGTCCACCGCCACCAGGACCACCGTCGGCACCGGCCGGGACGCGCCGATCAGGCCGCGGGACAGCAGCGGGACCAGCAGCCGGGTCACCCCGATCGACAGCCCGACCCCGGGATACGTCGTCCGCCCGTCCGAGGCGAGCGACTCATAGCGCCCGCCCGAGGACACCGAGCCCCAGCCCTCGTACCCCACCAGCTCGGTCTCGTAGACGGTCCCGGTGTAGTAGTCCAGTCCGCGGGCGATCTTGAGGTCGGCGACCAGCCGGCCGGGGACGTACCGCTGCGCGGTGCGGACCACGTCGGCGAGCAGCTCGATCCCCGCGTCCAGCTCCTCCGAGCGCACCCCCAGGGCCCGGACCGCGTCGACGAACGACTCGTCGGCGCTGGCGATCCCGGCCAGTGCGACACAGGCGTCGGCCTGGGCGCGGGACAGCCCGACCTGCTCGACCAGGGTCTGCACGACCCGGTCCGGACCGATCTTGTCGATCTTGTCGACCTGGCGCAGCACCTCCGCCGGGTCGTCGATGTCGAGCCCGCGATAGAACCCCTGGGCGAGCCGGCGGTTGTTCACCCGCATCAGCACCGGCGGGATGCCGAGGTCGACGTGCAGCCGCTCGAGCGCGCCGAGGGTGACCAGCGGCAGCTCCACGTCGTGGTGCGCGGCCAGGGTTCCGGTGTCGACGATGTCGATGTCGGCCTGGGTGAACTCGCGGTACCGGCCCTCCTGGGGTCGCTCGCCCCGCCACACCTTCTGGATCTGGTAGCGGCGGAACGGGAACGCCAGCGCGTGCGCGTTCTCCAGCACATAGCGGGCGAACGGCACGGTCAGGTCGAAGTGCAGGCCCAGCTCGTCGGCGGACCGCTCGTCGGCGTGCAGCCGGCGGACGACGTACACCTCCTTGTCGATCTCGCCCTGCTTGGCCAGCCGGTCCAGCGGCTCGACCGCGCGGGTCTCGATCGAGGCGAACCCATGCAGCTCGAACGTCTCCCGCAAGCGGTCGAGCACGTGCTGCTCGACGATCCGCTGCTCCGGCGTAAACTCCGGGAAACCCGAGAGCGGGCGGGGGCGACTCACAGACTGCTCCTGTCGAGATGCTGCAGATAGGGGTTGGTGGCCAGCTCGCGCGCCATCGTGGTCTGCGGGCCGTGGCCGGGCAGCACGACCGCCGAGGCGGGCAGCGTCGCCACCTTGGCCCGCAGACTGTCCAGCATGTCCGCCGTGCTGCCACCGGGCAAATCGGTTCTGCCGATCGATCCGGCGAACAAGACGTCGCCGGAAAAGACGACCTCCTCGACGTCGTCGTCCAGCGGGTAGTCGGTGCGAAACAGCACCGAGCCCTTGGTGTGCCCCGGGGCATGGTCGACCCGGAACTCCAGACCCGCGATCGGCACCGTGGCGCCGTCGGTCAGCTCGTGCACGTCGTCCGGCTCGGTCATCCGCTCCGGCAGCCCGAGCCGGGCCAGCAGCTGGCGGGTGTCCTCGCTCATCGCCTTCAGCGGATCGACCAGCAGCTCACGGTCGAGGGAGTGGATCCAGGCGCTCGAGGCGTACTCCGCACAGAGCGGCGTGACGCTGAAGGTGTGGTCCAGGTGACCATGGGTGAGCAGCACGGCGACCGGTTTCAGACCGTGCTCGACGATCACCTCGGCCACCGTCGGGGCCGCGTCCATTCCGGGGTCGACGATCACGCACTCCTCGCCGGCGGCGGTCGCCACGAGGTAGCAGTTCGTCTGCCAGGGACCGGCCGGGAACGAGGCTATGAACACGCGGGTGAGCGTATCGGGCAGGATGGGGGGCATGGTTGAGGCCGCAGGGCCGGCAGCGTTCGGTCGGGTGGACAGCGACGGCACCGTCTTCGTGCGTACGCCCGACGGCGAGCGTGCGGTCGGTCAGGTGCCGGACGTACCGCCGGAGGAGGCGCTGGCCTTCTTCGTCAAGCGGTACGAGGCACTCGAGCTCGAAGTGTCGCTGCTGGAGCGCCGGATCGCGTCCGGCGCGCTGTCCCCCGACGACGCCTTGTCGTCGGTCACCAAGGTGCGCGAGTCTCTGGTCGACGCGCACGCGGTGGGCGACCTGACCGGGCTGTCGGCGCGGCTGGACGCGCTCGGTCCGGTGATCGCCAACCAGCGGGCCAACCGGAAGGCCGAACGAGCCAAGCAGAACGAGGAGACGAAGGCGCGCAAGGAGCAGTTCGTCGTCGAAGCGGAGAAGCTCGCCCAGAGCAACGACTGGCGCGGCGGGGTCAACCGGTTCCGTTCGCTGCTGGACGAGTGGAAGGCGCTGCCCCGGCTGGACCGGACGACCGACGACGAGCTGTGGCACCGGTTCTCCAGCGCGCGGACGACGTACACCCGGCGGCGCAAGGCCCACTTCGCCCAGCAGGCCGAGCAGCGCGACGCCGCGCAGAAGGTGAAGGAGAAGCTGGTGGTCGAGGCCGAGGCGCTGGCCGGCTCGACCGACTGGGCGGCGGGTGCAGCGGCCTACCGGGACCTGATGACCCGTTGGAAGGCGGCCGGCTCGGCCCCACGAGACATCGACGAGGCGCTGTGGCGTCGGTTCCGGGCCGCTCAGGACACGTTCTTCGGCGCCCGGCAGGCGGTCCAGGACGAGCAGGACAGCGAGTTCAAGGCCAACCAGGTCGCCAAGGAGGCGCTGCTGGACGAGGCCGAGGGCGCCATCCTGCCGGTCCGCGATCTGGCGGCGGCGCGGGCCGCCTATCGGGACCTGCTGGACCGGTACGGCGCGATCGGCAAGGTGCCCCGGGACGCGATCCGGCCGCTGGACAACCGGCTCCGGGCGATCGAGACCGCGATCCGGGAGGCCGAGGACGAGAAGTGGCGCCGCTCCAACCCCGAGGCGCGAGCCCGCGCCGAGGAGACCGCCGCCAAGCTGCAGGCCCAGATCGACGCCCTGGAGGAGAAGGCGGCCAAGGCCGAAGCCCGCGGCGACGCCAAGGCGGCCCAGCAGGCCCGAGACAGCGCGGCGACCTACCAGGAGTGGCTCACCCAGGCGCAACAGGCGGCCTCCGACTTCAGCTGAGCTGATTGCTCCGCTCGGGCAAGCCCTCGCTCCGCGCTCCGCTGCGCTCCAGGCCGGCTCGTTCGTCGCGTTCGGTGAGACAAAAGCGCGTCTCACCGAACCCTCCTGCACTCCCCGGCGCGCAGCGTCGGCGCCACCCGCGTTAGTGCCCTGAGCCTGTCGAAGGGCCGCATCGAGTACATGCCCTGTTCCGGCCGAGCTCAGCTATTGATGCGGTAGGCGTCGAAGACGCTGGGGACTTGGCGTACGGCGCGGAGCACGTGGTCGAGGTGGGTCGGGTCGGCGGTCTCGAACATGAACCGGGCCTTGCAGATCCGGTCCCGCGACGTGGTCAGCGCGGCCGACAGGATGTTCACGTGCTGGTCGGACAGGGTGCGGGTGATATCGGACAGCAGCCGGTTGCGGTCCAGCGCCTCGACCTGGACGTGCACCAGGAACGAGCTGGCCGCCGTCGGCGCCCAGGACACGTCGACCAGCCGCTCGGGCGACTGGCGCAGGTTGGCGGCGTTCACGCAGTCCACCCGGTGCACCGAGACCCCGGTCGTCCGGGTGACGAAGCCCAGGATCTCGTCGCCGGGCACCGGCGTGCAGCACTTGGCGAGCTTCACGTGGACGTCGGACATGCCCTCGACCTCGATGCCCGCCCCGTTGCCGACCGGTGAGACCCGGCGCCGGCCGGTAACGACCCGGTCCTCGCTGGTCTCGTCGGCGGTCGCGTCCTCGCCGCCCTCGACCGAGACGATCCGGTTCACCACGGCCTGCGCGCCGACGGTGCCCTCGCCGATCGCGGCATACAGCGCGGAGACGTCGGTCAGATTCAAGAAGCCGGCGACCGCGGTCAGGTGCTCGAGGGTGAGCAGCCGCTGCATCGGCAGCCCCGACTTGCGGAGCTGCTTGGCCAGCTGTTCCTTGCCCGCCTCGATCGACTCCTCGCGGCGCTCCCGGGTGAAGTGGTGCCGGATCTTGTTCCGGGCCCGCGGGCTCTTGACGAACGACAACCAGTCCCGGCTCGGGCCGGCGCCGTCGGACTTGGAGGTGAGGATCTCCACCACGTCGCCGTTGACCAGCTCCGACTCCAGCGGCACCAGCCGGCCGTTGACCCGGGCGCCGATGGTCCGGTTGCCGACCTCGGTATGGATCGCGTACGCGAAGTCCACCGGCGTCGCACTCTGCGGCAACGTCATCACGTCGCCCTTGGGGGTGAAGGCGTACACCTCGGTGGAGTTGATCTCGAAGCGCAGCCCGTCGAGGAACTCCCCCGGATCCGCGGTCTCCCGCTGCCAGTCGCGGAGCTGCCGCAGCCAAACCAGGTCGTGCGCCTCGTTGTCCGGCTCGGCGCCGTTGCTCTCCTTGTATTTCCAGTGCGCCGCGACGCCGTACTCCGCCTTGCGGTGCATCTCCACAGTGCGGATCTGCAGCTCGACCGGCTTGCCCTCCGGGCCGAGCACGGTGGTGTGCAAGGACTGGTACATGTTGAACTTCGGCATCGCGATGTAGTCCTTGAACCGGCCCGGGAGCGGGTTCCAGTGGACGTGCACCACGCCGAGCGCGGCATAGCAGTCGCGATCGGTCTCGACCAGGACGCGCAGCCCGACCAGATCGTAGATGTCGGAGAACTCGCGGCCGCGGACCACCATCTTCTGATAGATCGAGTAGTAGTGCTTCGGCCGGCCGGTCACCGTGGCCTTGATCTTGGCCGCCTTGAGGTCGGCCTGGACCTCCTCGATCACCCCGGCCAGGAAGTCGTTCCGGCTGGGCGCCGCCTCGGCCACCAGCCGGACGATCTCGTCGTAGATCTTCGGGTGGATGGTGGCGAAGGACAGGTCCTCCAGCTCCCACTTGATGGTGTTCATGCCGAGCCGGTGAGCCAGCGGGGCGAAGATCTCCAGCGTCTCGTTCGCGATCCGAGACTGCTTGTCAGGCCGCAGGTAGTGCAGCGTCCGCATGTTGTGCAGCCGGTCGGCGAGCTTGATCACCAGCACCCGGATGTCGCGGCTCATCGCGATCACCATCTTGCGGATGGTCTCGGACTTGGCGGTGTCGCCGTACTTGACCTTGTCCAGCTTGGTCACGCCGTCGACCAGCTGGGCGATCTCCTCGCCGAAGTCCTTGCTGAGCTGGGTGAGGGTGTACGAGGTGTCCTCGACCGTGTCGTGCAGCAGCGCCGCGCACAGCGTCGACTCGGTCATGCCCAGCTCGGCCAGGATCGTCGCGACGGCGAGCGGATGGGTGATGTACGCGTCCCCGCTGGCCCGCATCTGGCCGCGGTGGTGCCGTTCGGCGATCTTGTACGCCTTCTCGATCAGCGCGACGTCGGCCTTGGGGTGGTTCGCCCGCAGCACCCGGAACAACGGGTCCAGCACCGGCGTCTGCGGCCGGCTGGTCCCGAGCCGGGCGATCCGGTGACGCATCCCGCGGGGCTGATCCGGCACGACACTGGCCGCGCCGGTACCGGTTCGCGCCGGGCCGTCCGGTGCGGAACCGGTTCGCCCGGGGCCGGTCGAGGCGGTGCCGGTGTGCGCGGACCTGGTCGAGGCGGGACTGGTCGAGGCGGCACTGGTCGAGGCGGGGCCGGCCGCCGGCGGGCTGACCGGCGACGGGCTCGGAGACGGTGTCGGCGGCGGGGCCGAGGCCGCCATCGGGCGGACCACCGCGACCCGGGCACCGGCGGCGGCACGTGCGGCCGCGTTGGCGTGCGCACTGGGCGAGGGACGAGGTTCGGTGGGGGTCGAGGCGGGCTTCGCGGACCGCTCGCCGGGCGTGGCCGAGTCCGCGTCCAACGCGGCACCCGACTCGCTCATGCTCGCCTCCTCGACGCCTCCTCGACGGAAGACACCCTCAGGTCGAGTTCAGTCTAGTGTCGGACGGCGCTCCGGCCGAACCGGCGGGCTCAGCCCTCTTCCGCGGCGTGCCGGACGACGACGACCTGGTCGCCGGTCTCCAGGGTG
This sequence comes from Microlunatus ginsengisoli, assembly GCF_039537205.1. Lineage (NCBI taxonomy): Bacteria > Bacillati > Actinomycetota > Actinomycetes > Propionibacteriales > Propionibacteriaceae > Microlunatus > Microlunatus ginsengisoli. The sequence continues at coordinate 125,867 of NZ_BAABAB010000003.1, forward strand.
GCGACGGTCGGGTCGTAGAACCGGCGCAACGTCTTGTTCCGCACCACCGCGACGACGCGCTCCCCGCGTACCTCGTCGGAGGACTTGCCGACCTCGTCCCGGGTGACCTGGCGTTCGCCGACCTCCAGGCCCTCCTTGGACGACAGCAGATCCTCGATCACCACGCCGAGGTTGGGGCTGACCGCCGACAGGCCGAGCAGCCGGCCGACGGCCTCCGAGGAGGTGATCACCGCGTTGGCGCCCGACTGCCGCAGCAGCGGCGCGTTGTCGTCCTCGCGCACGGCCACCACAACGTGTGCGCTCGGGTTGAGCTGGCGCACGGTCAGGGTGACCAGGATCGCCGAGTCGTCCCGGTCGAGGGTGATGACCACCTCGCGGGCCTTGATGATCTCGGCCCGGCGCAGGATCTCCCGCCGGGTGCCGTCACCCTCGATCGCGGCATAGCCCTTGATGTTGGCCTCGGTGATCGATGCCGGCCGGTTGTCGATGATGACGACCTGGGCCGGGTTCGCCCCGTTGTCGACCAGCGTGCCGACCGCGGACCGGCCCTTGGTGCCGTAACCGATGACGACGACGTGGTTCCGCATGTGCTTCCTCCAGCGGTTGTCGCGAAAGATCCGCCGGCCCTCGTTGGCCAGCACCTGCAGGGTCGTGCCGACCAACAAGACCAGGAAGATGACCCGCAGCGGGGCGACGATGATCGAGTTGATCAACCGGGCGTGCGGCGTGACCGGGGTGATGTCGCCGTAGCCGGTGGTCGTGATCGTCACCGTGGAGTAGTAGATGGAGTCCACGAACGAGACCACTCCGTCGGAGCTGTCGGTGTAGGAGTCGCGGTCGATGAACACGATGGCGACCGTGATCGCCAAGATGCCGAGCGCGATCAGGATTCGCTTGCCCAGCTCGCGGGCGGGCGTCGATCGGCGGTCGGGCAGGCTGACCAGAGCCTGGGTGACCCAGCTGCCGCCGCGCGACCCGCCCGAGCGGCGGTGGAACAACCCCTGCGGTTCGCTCACGGCATTTCCTGTTCGCTCGCGCCCGGCGCTGCGAGGCCGATCGTCCGCGCCCCCAGCGCGGAAGACCCACTCGCCCCGCGAAGACCCTGGCTCGCCTCGATCGTGCCTTCCGCTCCGTGACCACGGAAGACCGGCGCGCCTACCCGACGCTCGCTCACGGTCTGACCTGTTCGCTCGCGCCCGGCGCTGGGAAGCCGATCGTCCGCGGCGCACTCACGAGACGTCCTGTTCGTCCGCGGGCGCGGAGGCGGTCAGCAGCGCTCGGACGTCGGTCAGCCCGGCGGCGTGCAGGGTCGCCCGGCCGTCGAGATAGCCCAGTTCCATCAGCACGACCACGGCGACCACCTCGCCGCCCAGTCCGGCGACCAGGTCGGCGGTCGCCCGCGCGGTGCCGCCGGTGGCCAGCACGTCGTCGACCACCAGCACCCGCTGGCCGGGCCGGACGGCGTCGGCGTGCATGGTCAGCGTCTCGGAGCGGTACTCCAGGGTGTAGCTCGCCGCCACCGTCGTGCGGGGCAGCTTGCCCGGCTTGCGGACCGGGGCGAAGCCGACGCCCAGCCGGAGCGCGACCGGCGCGGCGAACAGGAAGCCGCGCGCCTCCATCCCGACGACCAGGTCGATCCCCGCCGGCGCCAGAGCGACCAGACCCTCGATTGCGCCCGCGTAGCCGGCCGGGTCGGCCAGCAGCGGGGTGATGTCCTTGAACGCGATGCCGGGCTTCGGGAAGTCCGGCACGTCCACGATCAGCGCGTCAAGCGCACCCGACCCGGCCGTACCGGTCGGCTGGCGGAGTCCGGCCTGCATGGCACTACTTCTTCCGCTGGCTGCGCGGCTTGTGCTGGGGCTGCGGCCGCCGGGCCGCGCCGTCGCCGGTCGGCCGGGTGACGGTGATCGGCGGCGGGTCGGTCGCCTTCTGCACCGATACCTTCACCGACGGCTCGCCGACTCCCTCCGGCTCGCCGAACCTGTCCGGCTCGCTGCGGTCCTCGTCCTCGTCGGATTCGTCGTCGGGGTCGAGGGTCGCGACCGAGGTCGCGGCCGTCGAGGTGGTCGCCGCCCGCTTGGTCCCCTTGCGGGTGCCCTCGGCGCCACCGGTGCCGATCTTGGACGCCTCCCGGGCCCGGCGGTTCGCCACCCGGTGGGACAGCTTCTGCATGTCGGGCTCGCGCTCCTTCATCTGCACCAGCAGCGGGGTGGCGATGAAGATCGAGGAGTACGCGCCGGAAATCATGCCGACGAACAGCGCCAGCGCCAGGTCCTTCAGCGGCCCCTCGCCGAGGATGAACGCGCCCGCGAACAGCAGCGCCGCCACCGGCAGGACGCCGATGATGGTCGTGTTGATCGAGCGGACCAGCACCTGGTTGACGGCGAGGTTCGCCGCCTCCCCGTACGTCCGGGTCGTGGAGGACTTGATGTCGCGGGTGTTCTCCCGGACCTTGTCGAACACGACCACGGTGTCGTACAGCGAGTAGCCCAGGATGGTCAGCACGCCGATCAGGGTCGCCGGGGTGACGGTGAAGCCGACCAGCGCATAGATGCCGACGGTCAGCACCAGGTCATGGCCCAGCGCGATCAGCGCGGCGGCGGACATCTTGCCGTTGCGGAAGTACGCCCAGATCACCAGCGTGACCAGCACCAGGAAGACGCCGAGCGCGATCAGTGCCTTCTGCGTGATCTGCCCGCCCCAGGAGGCGCCGATCAGGCTGTACGCGACGTTCTCGCTGGTGGTACCCGCCTCCTCGGCGATGGCCGAGCGGACCTTGGGCACCTCCTGGGTCGGATCCAGCGTTCGGGTCTGCACCCGGACCGCGTTGTTGCCGATCGTGTTGATGGTGGAGTCCTGCAGGTTCGGGACGCCGGAGTTCTCGATCGCGGTGCGGAAGTCGTCCACCGTGGTGCTGGTGACCGTGGTGCTGACCTGGAAGTCTGCGCCGCCGGAGAACTCGATCCCCCACTTGAGGCCGAAGATCGCCACCGCGGCGATGGAGATGACCATCAGCGCCGCCGAGACCGTGTACCAGATCCGGCGGTGCCCGATGAAGTCGTAGGAGACCTCGCCGACGTAGAGCCGATGACCGATACCGGACAGCTTGGACATCAGGCCTCCTCTCCGACCGTGGTGCCGGGTCGTGCCGAGGGTCGCGCCAGGCGGGACGCGCCGACGGTGTGGGCGCCACCGGTGCGGGCCGTCTGGACGCCGCCCCGGCGGGTGGCGCGCGAGCCGGGCAGCGCCTTGACCCCGAGGTGGGCCGGGTCCAGCCCGGACCACTTGTGCCCGCCGCCGTAGAACTTGGTCCGGGCGAGCAACGACATCAGCGGCTTGGTGAACATGAAGCAGACCAGCACGTCGATGACGGTGGTCAGGCCGAGGGTGAACGCGAAGCCCTTGACCGAGCCGATGGCCAGGATGAACAAGATGACCGCGGACAGCATCGACACCGCGTCGGCGATCAGCACGGTCTGCCGGGCCCGTCGCCAGCCGGTCTCGACCGCGGTGCGCAGGCTGCGCCCCTCGCGTACCTCGTCGCGGATCCGCTCGAAGTAGATGACGAAGCTGTCCGCGGTGATGCCGATGGCCACGATCGCGCCCGCGATGCCGGGCAGGTTGAGCGCGAAGCCGACCGAGCCGCCGAGCAGCACCATCGCCGCGTAGGTGATGGCGGCCGCGACCGCCAGCGACGCGACGACCACGACGCCCAGACCGCGGTAGTACAAGAAGCAGTAGATGACGACCAGGGCCAGGCCGACGATGCCGGCGATGATGCCGGCCCGCAACTGCTCACCACCGAGCGTCGCGGACACGTTGGAGACCTCGGACACGTCGAAGGCCAGCGGCAGCGCGCCGTACTTCAGCACGTTCGCCAGCTGGGTCGCCGACTGCTGGTTGAAGTTGCCGGAGATCTCGGCCCGGCCACCGGGGATCGCAGAGCTCACCGACGGGGCCGAGATGACCTCGCCGTCGAGCACGATGGCGAATCGGTTCTGCGGGTCGGAACGGCTGGCCAGCTCGCCGGTGGCCTGCTCGAACGCGGCCGCGCCGCCGGAGTTGAACTCCAGGTTCACCACCCAGGCGAGGTTGTTCTGCGGCACGCCGGCCTGGGCCGTGGTCAGCTGGTTGCCTTCGATGATGGTCGGGCCGAGCAGGTACTTCTCGGTCTTCTCCTGGTTGCAGGCGAACAGTGGCTGGTCGGGGACGTCCGGCATCTTGTCGGCCTCGTCGCAGGTGAACGCGGCGAAGTCGCTGGTGTCCTGCTCGCTCGGCTGCCAGCTCATCGCCTTGTCCGGGGGCGTGCCCGAGCCCTGGGTGCTCGGCCGGGCCGGCTGCGGCGTGCCGGGCGCGGTCGGCAGTGCCGGCGCCGGGCGGCCGTTGCCGGTGGCCGTCGCGCTGGGCTCGGCGGCCGCCGACTGGCTCGCGCTGGGCTTGGTGCCCGCGCTCGCGCTGCCGGTCGGCTCGCTGCTGGGGGCGCTCGTCGCCTCCCCGCTGGGCGACGGGTTCGCGCTCGCCGGCGGCGTGACCGGCTGGACGTCGTACACCGCGCGGAACCGCAGCTGCGCGGTCTGGCCGACCAGTCGAACCAGCTCGTCCTGCTGGACGTTGGGCACGCTGACCACGATCTGGTTGTTGCCCGACGTGGTCACCTCGGACTCGCCGACGCCGAGGCTGTCGACCCGGCTCTGGATGATGGTCTTGGCCAGCTGCAGGCTGGTCGGATCGACCTGGCCGGTGCCGCTGGTGTTCTTGGCGGTGAGCGTGATGGTCGTGCCGCCCTGCAGGTCGAGACCCAGCTTCGGCGTCCAGTTGCCGCTGACCGCCATCAGCCCGTAGAGGGCGGCGATGATGGCGCCCAGGATGATCAGGGTCCGGCCCGGGTGTCCGGAAGGTGTTGCCACGGGCGGGTCTTACTCCTTGCTGGAGGGGTCGTTCCCCTGGGACTGGGAGCGACCCGGCGTCACGTCGGTCGCGCTGGGGCCGAGATCCTCGGTGCGGACATCCGTCGCGTGGGTCGGCGGGAGGTCGAGCTCGGAGGCCTCCGGCTCGTAGTGCAGTTCCGGCTCGATGCCTTGCGGGCCGTCCTCGTCCTCCGGTCCGACCACCCGGGACACGGCGGGCTTGAGCAGGGTGAGGTTCACCCCGGGCGAGATCTCGATCACGATCTGCTTCTCCCCGACCGAGACCACGGTCCCGAACAGGCCGCTGCCGGTCATCACCCGCGCTCCGGGGGTGATGGAACTCATCGTCTTCTGCTGCTGCTGCTGCCGCTTCTTCTGCGGTCGCAGGATGAGGAAGTAGAAGGCGACCGCCATCAGCGCGATCAGGGCGAAGGTGGTCAACGATTGTTGTGACATGGCTCCAGCGTCCAGTTGGGTGCGTACGTCGGGCAGACCGACAGCGGACGCGGACGTCCCTGTCGATCCGGGGTAGCGTACCTAGTCTTGCCTATGAGCCCGAATCCTCGAACAGATCTGGCCCGGTGTCGGCGGCCGAACTGCTCCCCGCGGGCGGGGCCAAGCCGAGGTGACGCCACGCGGCGGGGGTCGCTACCCGGCCGCGCGGGGTGCGCATCAGATAGCCCTTGCGGACCAGGAACGGCTCGGCGACCTCCTCGACGGTCTCCCGCTCCTCCCCGACCGACACTGCGATGGTGGACAGCCCCACCGGGCCGCCACCGAAGCGCCGGCAGACCGCGTCCAGTACGGCGCGGTCCAGCCGGTCCAGCCCGATCTCGTCCACCTCGTACAGCTCCAGCGCCCGCGCGGCCACCGCTCGGGTGATCACGCCGTCGGCGCGGACCTGGGCATAGTCGCGGACCCGGCGCAGCAGCCGGTTGGCGATCCGGGGCGTGCCGCGGGAGCGGCGGGCGATCTCGGCGGCACCCTCGGCGCGCAGCCGCGCGCCCAGCAGGCCCGCCGATCGGGTCAGGATGTGCTCCAGCGCAGTGGTGTCGTAGAAGTCCAGCTGCGCGGTGAAGCCGAACCGGTCCCGCAGCGGACCCGGCAGCAGGCCGGCCCTGGTGGTGGCCCCGACCAGGGTGAACGGCGGGATCTCGATCGGGATGGCGGTCGCCCCGGGCCCCTTGCCGACCACCACATCGACCCGGAAGTCCTCCATCGCCAGATAGAGCATCTCCTCCGCCGGTCGCGACATCCGGTGGATCTCGTCGAGGAAGAAGACCTCGCCCTCGACCAGCCCGGACAGGATCGCCGCCAGGTCACCGGCGTGCTGGATGGCGGGACCGCTGGAGATCCGGATCGGCGCGGCCATCTCGGCCGCGATGATCATCGCCAGGGTGGTCTTGCCCAGACCAGGGGGGCCGGACAGCAGCACGTGGTCGGCGGTCGCCTCCCGATGCCGGGCGGCCTCCAGCACCAGCCCCAGCTGGTCGCTCACCCGCGGCTGACCCTCGAACTCGGCCAGGCTGGTGGGCCGCAGCGCAGACTCCGCCGCTCTCTCGTTCGGGTCCGCGTCCGGCCGGATGAGATCCGAGACGCTCGTGGGTTCGCCGGTCATCTCAGAACGCGCCCCGAGTCTGTCGAGCGCACGTGCGCCGAGACTGTCCAGCGCACGTGCCCCTGAGCCTGTCCAGTGCGCGCGCCCTGAGCCTCTCCAGTGCACGCGCCCTGAGCCTCTCCAGTGCACGCGCCCTGAGCCTGTCCAGTGCACGTGCCCTGAGCCTGTCGAAGGGCCAGCGCGCATGGGTGGCTTCTCATGGCCGGGCCAGACTCTGCAGGGCGGCCTTCATCAGGCTCGCAACGGACGTACCCGGGTCGTCGCGGACCAGATGCTCGACCTCGCCGCACGCCGCGTCCGCATCCTTGGCCGACCAGCCGAGACCCTGCAACCCCTGGCTCACCTGGTCGCGCCAGGCCGACCCACCGCCTGTCTTGGCGGCGGTGGCCGGCAGCTCGGCCTGGCCAGCGGCGCCGACGGCGTTGATCTTGTCCTTGAGCTCGATCACCAGCCGCTGGGCCCCCTTGCGGCCGACGCCGGGCACCTTCATCAGGGTCAGCAGGTTCTCGGTGGCGATGGCCTGGCGGAGTTCGTCGGGTCTCAGCACCGCCAGCGCGGCCTGAGCCAGCTTCGGCCCGACCCCGGTAGCGGTCTGCAGCAGCTCGAACAGTTCCCGCTCGTCGGTCGAGGCGAAGCCGTAGAGGGTGAGCGAGTCCTCCCGCACCACCAGGCTGGTCGCGAGCGTGGCCGGCTGACCCACCCGCAGGTCCGCCGCGGTGTCCGGGCTGACCAGGGCGAGCACCCCGAGGCCGCCGAGTTCGATCACGGCCGTGGTCGGGCCGAGCTGGATGACGGTGCCGCTGACCTGCGCGATCACGAGACTCTCCTGGGACGTACGTTGACGGGTGGGACGGTTGGGGAGGCGCCGGACCGGCCGGTGCCGGCCTGGGCGCGGGCTCGGGCCAGCGCGCTGCGCTGCCGGCGCGCCGCCTCGGCTGCGCTGTCGCCCGCCGACTCGTAGCGGGCCGAGGTGCCGCCCCGCCAGACCTGGCAGATGGCCAGCGCCAAGGCGTCCGCGGCGTCGGCGGGCCGGGGCGGTGCGGCCAGCCGCAGGATGCGGGTCACCATCGCGGTCACCTGCGCCTTGTCCGCGCGACCCGAGCCGGTGATCGCGGCCTTGACCTCGCTCGGGGTATGCGTCGCCACCGGGATGCCGCGTCGGGCGGCGACGAGCATTGCCACGCCGGCCGCCTGCGCGGTGCCCATCACAGTCTGGACGTTGTGCTGCGCGAACACCCGCTCGACCGCGACCGTGTCCGGCCGGTGCTCGGCCAGCCAGCCGTCGAGCTCCTCCTCGAGCCGCCGCAGCCGCCGCGCAGTGTCCAGCTCCGTTGGCGTGCGGATCACGTCGACCCCGACGAGGTCCGGCGGCCGGCCCGGCCGCCCGTCGACCACCCCGATCCCGCACCGGGTCAGGCCGGGGTCGATGCCGAGCACACGCATCCTGGGCCCCTCCATCGATCAACCGAACAGATGTTCGCAACCCTAGATCGCCCCACCGACACTGCCCCGCTCCGACACGCGCCCGGCACCGCAGGGCCACCTCCCTCCCGGCATCACGTCGTGGCCCGTCCTCGAGATCGGGGGCGGCTCAGCCCGCGTGCCGCCCGGAGCGGGTGCGGCGGACCAGGGCGACGATCACGCCGGCCATCGCGAGCAGCGCCGCGATCAGCAGCCAGACCCAGCCCGGCACACCGCCGGAACCGGTCGCCGGGGGGGGCGTCGCCGTCTGCGGTGGCGCTGTGGCCGTCGACACCGGGCTCGACTCCGCCGAGCCGGGGGGCGATGCGGCATCGGAGCCCGTGCTGCGTCCCGCGAGCTCGCTCGACTCGGACGCGCTCGGCTGAGGCGCCGCCTCGGACGCGGTCGACCGGGTCGGCGGCGCGGGCGAGGATGCCGGTGCCGACCTCGCCGTACTCGCACTCGCCGCCGTCTTCGAGGCGGCCGTAGTCGCCCGCGACGGCTGGGGCTCCGACTCCGTCGGTGGCCGCGAGCTGGTCGCGCTGGAATCCGGCTCGCCGGTCGGCTCGACCGGGGAGCGGGTCGGCGACGCCGGGCTGCGCGTCGGCGGCTCGGGGCTCCGGGTGGGGACGGCGGGCGTGCGGGACGTCGGGATCGCCGGGCTGCGGGTCGGTACGACAAGGGTGTGGGAACCGCTCGCCGACGGTCGGGCGGTCGGCACCGGGCCTCCCCCGCCGCAGCCGGCGAGCGCGAGGCCGCACAGCAGCCCGACCGCGATCACCGGGCCGACCGCGCTGCTCCGTCCGAGCGCGCGCCGACCGAGCACACGCCGTCCGAGCACGGGCTCGAGTCTCGAACCGACCATTGACGTACCCCTCCGTCGCCGGCGGCGCCGGCCCGCGACCAACGCTGGCGGGTCGGCGCTCGTCCGCGCATCACCCGGCCCGAGTGGCCCGTCGAACGATCAGCCGAAGACCTGGTCGACGAGCGCGTACTCGGCCTCCAGATTGGCCCACTCGTCGGAGTCGGGACCGTCGTAGACCAGGGCGAGCGGGCCGTCGTAGCCCGCGTCGCGCAGCACCTCCAGCGATGACCGGTAGTCCGCCAGGTCCAGCCGGTCGTCCGCTTCGGTCCGGCACTTGGCCTGGCAGGTCTCCGCCCGACCGGCGACCGCGGCCAGCTCCGCGTACTTGGTCGGCCCGGACCAGTTGCCGAGGTCGACCAGGAACCCGATCCGGCCCTCGGTCCGGTCCAGCAGCCCGAGTACGGACGCGGCGTCGGGCAGCAGGGCGTGCCAGTTCTCCGTCACGATCCGTACGTCGGTGTGCCGCTCCGCGAGCCGGCTCAGTCCCCGGGCGCTCGTGTCCAGGGCCCCCGGCGACGGCGGCTGCTTGCCAGCGACGACCCGGGCCCGTGGTGCGCCCAGAGCCGCGGCCACATCCAGCCAGCCGGCGATCCAGTCCTGCTGAGCCGCCGAGACGGCGGGATCAGGGTGGGCGAGATCGCCCTCGTCGATCAGGAAGCACTCCAGCTGGACGCCGGCCCGGTCGAACGCGTCGCGCAACTCGGCGAGGTAGCCGGGCTCGACCGTCGGTAGGTAGAAGTGGCACAGCTGAGCGCTGCGATAGCCGTGTTCGGCCAGTGCCGCGGGCAGCTCCAGCAGCGGAAGCCCGCCCTCCTCGGGGTGCTGGCGCTCGGGCAGGCCGCCCATCGGCATGGATCCGGGCGCCACGAACCGACCCATCGTGCGGAACAGCGACCAGGTGTGCACGGCCTTGACCGGTTTCATCGTTGTCATCGGGTCGATTCTGCCCGGTCGAGTTCGGATCGGACCGCCCGGGCGGTCCTCGATCCCGAGCAGATCCGCCCCGCGGCAGTCGCCGCTCGGGGCCCGACGCGCGCGCAGCCCGACCCGCGCGCAGCCGACGCGCGTGCAGCCGACTTCGCTCGGGTTACCCCTTGTTCGCGTGTCGAGCTTCACGCGCGAACAAGCTCGAACCCGCGCGAAGATGCACCGAGGCGATGCGAACCGAGGCGATAACGCGGAGTCGATGCGAACCGAGGCGATAACGCGGAGTCGATGCGAACCGAGGCGATAACGCGGAGGCGAGGGGCCCGAGCCGATGGCGAGCCGAGACCTGCCGACCCGAGGGGCACTCAGCGGCCGACGGCCTCCAGCACGTCGTCGCTGGCGTCGAAGTTGGCGTACACGTTCTGCACGTCGTCGGAGTCCTCGAGCGCGTCGATGATCTTGAACAGCTTCTCAGCGGTCGGCGCGTCGACGTCTTGGGTGTAGTCCGGCACGAACGAGACCTCGGCCGAGTCGTAGTCGAGCCCGGCGGCCTCGACGGCCTTGCGGACCGCGACCGTGTCGTTCGGGTCGGAGACGATCTCGAAGCTGTCGCCGAGGTCGCTGACCTCCTCCGGGCCGGCGTCCAGGGTGGCCTCCAGCAGATCGTCCTCGGTCAGCGTTCGGCCCGCCTGCTCCTTGGCCACGGTGACCACGCCCTTGCGCGAGAACATCCGCGCCGTCGAGCCGACGTCGGCCATGGTGCCGCCGTTGCGGGTCACGGCGACCCGGACGTCGGACGCCGAGCGGTTCCGGTTGTCGGTCAGGCACTCGATCAGCAGCGCGATGCCCGCGGGGCCGTACGCCTCGTACATCAGCGTCTCGTAGTCCGCACCGCCGGCCTCGGCACCGGAGCCGCGCTTGACCGCGCGGTCGATGTTGTCGTTCGGGACCGAGGTCTTCTTGGCCTTCTGGATCGCGTCGTAGAGGGTCGGGTTCCCCGCCGGGTCACCGCCGCCGACCCGCGCGGCGACCTCGATGTTCTTGATCAGCTTGGCGAACAGCTTGCCGCGGCGGGCGTCGATCACGGCCTTCTTGTGCTTGGTGGTCGCCCACTTGGAATGTCCCGACATGCGCGCCAGCCTACCGACTCCCGGGCGGCGCCAGAGCGGGCTCGGTCCGGGTGAACAGGTGCACATCGAAGCCCGGCCGGTAGCCGAGCGAGGCATAGAGGGCGGGCGCGCCGAACGGGTTCTGGGTGTCCAGCCCCAGCCCCGCCAGGGCGAGACCCTTGGCCTCGAACACGTCCAGCGAGTCCCGCATCAGCGCCGCACCGAGTCCCCGGCCGCGCCACCGCGGCAGGACGCCGAGCTGATCGGTCCAGCCGACCCGGCCGTACGTCGGGTGTGGCGCAGCCGAGTTCAGCACGAACCCGACCACGCGATCCTCGCCGTCCAAGGCCAGCCGGGACCAGGCCGGCCGGAACGTCTCGCTGCCGAGCACCGCCTGCCAGGGCTCGGTCTGCAGCACCCGGGTGCCCCAGTGCTCGGCGAAGGCGGTGTTGAGCACGACCCGGACCTCCTCGGCGCGATCCGCGCTGAACGCGACGAGCGTCGCTCCGGCGATCGCCGGGTTCGGTCCGGGCCCTTCGTCCCGCGGCAGCGGCAGGCTCAACTCGGCGAAGACTCGTTCCCGCTCGAAGCCGGTGCAGCTCAGCAGCGCGTGCACGTCGGGCAGCGGAGCCGTCGAGGCGACGACGGTGATCGGGTCGCCGCCGATCTCCCGCTGCCAGCGGCGGGCGGCGTCGAGCTGCCAGTCCAGCACCCGCCGGCCCAGCCCGCGGCCACGGTAGTCCGGGTGCACCGTGCCGGCGAGGAAGACCCGGCGCGGCGGGTCGTCATACGGTCGGGCGGAGACCCAGCCGAGCGCCACCAGCCTGCCGTCGGCGGTCCGGGCCGCCAGCGTGTCGGTCTGCTCGTCGCCGATCGGGGCCAATTGGTGTCGCCAGCCGTGCAGGATCCGCGGCCCGGCCCGGTCGAACTGCTCCGAGGCGGTCAGCAGCGCCCGGACCCGCACGGCGTCGTCCGCCTGCAGCGGCGCCCACCGCACCTCCCCGACCCCCACCGGCGACCCGCTCAGGACCGCCAGATCCGCGGCGCGGGCTTGCGACCGCCCGCCACCGGCGGGGCCGCCTGCTGCCAGATCCGCGCCCAGCGCGCGGTCGGCGGCTTCGCCACCGCGTCCTCGCCGTGCCGCTGGACCTCCCACCAGGTCGCCTCGTCCTCGGCCACCAGCCCCCGGACCGCCTTCACGATCTTGGGTTGCATCTCCCGCGGCGTCTCGTCGGGGCGGGGCACGATCGGCGGCCCGTACCGGACGCTCACCCGCGGCCGCCCGGGGACCGGCCAGCTGCGGCCGCGCGGCATGGCGGCGTACGTCCCGCGCAGCCCGACCGGGATCACCGGCACCTGATTGTGTACGGCCAGCCAGGCCCCGCCCATCCGGAACCGGCCCATCACGCCGTCCACGGACCGGGTGCCTTCGGGGTAGACGACGATGCTCCAGCCGTCCGCGAGCAGGTCGGCCGGGGTCGAAGACAGGGAGCCGCCCTTGCGTTCGATCGGGAACGTGTTGAACGCGATCGAGGAGCCGCTGGCCCGCCACCAGACGTCGAAGAAGTAGTCCGCGGCCGCCGCTACCGCGGTCTTGCGACGGCGCTCTTTCGGCAGCGTGGTCAGCAGCACCGCGGTGTCCAGGTGCGAGGAGTGGTTGGCCACGAACAGGGCCGGGCCTTGGAGCTCGCGGACGTACTCCAGGCCGTGGACGTCCAACTGGACCTCGCGCCGCACGATCGGTCCGAGACCCGCGACCTGGACGACCTCGCGCAGCGCGTTCGCGGCCGGCGTCCGGGCCCACCCGGTGCGGAACCGGGACCCGTCCCGGCCGGCGGGCGAGCCGCCCGCTGCCGGCTGGGTCAGCTCAGCGGACATCGGAGACCACCGCCGGCGGGGAGTGCAGGAACGTGATGGTCGGGTCGTGCCCGACGCTGGACCCGACGATCTCCAGCGCGTCGGCCAGCGTGGACGCCGCCCGGAAGCCCATCCGCTCGGCGTTGGCCCGATCCGCCCCGACCCAGACGACGTCGCCCAGGTGTTCGCGGGCGGCGGCGATCTCGTACCAGCGGTGCACCGGGTGCACGCCGTGGAAGGCGTGGCTGGTGCGGTACAGGTGCGCGTACCAGGCGTCGGTGGCGAACCTCTGCTCGGCCTCGGACTGGATGGCGTACGGATCGGAGTCGGCGGTCAGCGCCTCACCGAAGAAGTCGACGTAGCTCGGCTGGTGCAGCGGGGAGAAGTCCGCGCTCAGCGGATGGAACGCGATCAGCGCTCCGCCCTCGCGGACCACCGGCATGCCGACGTGCGCGGCCAGCGTGCCCGCCAGCGCCGACCATGCCGCGAGGATGGGGTTGACCACGGAATCGACGCCGTACGGGTTGGCGAACGGCACGCCGACCACGGCTACGTCGGACTGACCGGCGATCTCGACCCGCTGCTGGGCGAGCACCTGGTCGCGGCTCAGTTCCCGGACCGCGATCGGCGCGCCGGCGTTCACCGCGATCGTGCGGTAGCCGCCGCGGACGCCGTCCATCGCGCGGCGCCGCGGGCTGGTCGGGGCGAACCGCAGTCCCTGGCGCAGCACGCCGGCGCGGACCCGGTCTTTGACCCGCCACTCCCACTCGCGCCGGCCGAGGAAGTCGGTCAGTCCGGTGTAGCTGTCGTTGTCCAGCACGGCGTCGACCTCGAACACCTCGACGGCCTCGCCGATCACCGCGCCGATCGCCTCACCGACGGCGATCTGGCCGCGCTCGTCCCGGGTCTGCAGGCCGGTCAGGCCTCGGATCTGGCGGACCGTGCCGGCTGCCGTCAGCCGCTCGGCCGGGCCCGCGGGACCGCCGCTCGGCCCGGCGAGCGCGTTCGGCGGGACGGCGACGTGGACGTAGACCAGCAGGTCCGACTGGGCCACCCGGGCGTTCAGGCTGACCACACCGGCCTCGGTCGCGCCGACCGCGGTATGCGCGTCGAGGTCCTCGGCGTCGTGGTTGGTCAGCAGGTCGTCGGCGAAGAACGACCGGAACACGCGCTCGCCGACCAGGGCCTCCAGTTCCGCCGGGGTCAGCCGCCGGTTCAGCCCGTTCGCGCAGATCAGGGCGACGTCGTCCACCCCGGCCGCCGCAGCCCGGGTCAGCACGGCCTCGATGATCCGGGCGCGGATGTCCGGCGACGGCATCGCCGGGACCGGTGTGGAGTTGTCGTCGAACGCGATCGTCAGCCGCATTCCCGCGCGCAGCCGCTCGCTCAGCGGTGCCGACTCCAGCGGCGCGTCGAGCGCCTCGGCGATCGCCTCGCCGATGTCGGGGACCGGATCGATCGGGTCACCCGGATAGACGACGCGGGTGCCGAGCGGAAAGCGCTCCAGCCGGAAGCCGTCGCCGGAGGGAACCGCCAGCGGCGGCGTACGGTCGTCCACCTCGAGCACGAAACCTGGGCGAGCCATCTGTCCTCTAGCGTCCTGTCATCTCGGGTCTGGCCTGGGTCTTTAGGGGTCTGGGCTATCGGGGTCTGGGCTACTCGGGCAGGATCCAGCGCGGGCTGCTGGACTTGATCTTCCACTCCACGATCGACCACCGGTTGGCGTTGGCCGCCCGCATCAGCGCGATGTCCGGGCTGACCGCGACCGCGTTGCCGACCGCTTGCAGCATCGGCAGGTCGGAGTGGGAGTCGGCGTAGGCGAAGCTCGCGTCCAGGTCGATCCCGTGCAGGCTGGCGTAGTGCCGCAGCCACGCCGGCCGCGACTCCCCGACCAGCGGCGGCCCGGTCAGGAACCCGGTGCACCGACCGTCGTCGTCCACCTCCAGGTCCGCGGCCACGATGGTGTCGAACAGCGGCGCCAGCGGCCGGGTCAGCGGCCGGACCACGCCGGTGATCAGGATCGTGGTGTGGCCGGCCTCGCGGTGCTCGCGGATCCGGCGGACGGCGTCCGGGGACAGCCGGTTCAGCATGTGCGGCGCCAGGCTGGTGTCCACCGCCTCCTCGAACGCCGCCAGGTCCGCGCCCTTGTAGCGGCGGTAGACCGCACGCAGGAAGGTGCCGCGGTCGCGCTGGTCCGCCCGGACGTAGCTCGGCACCTTGCGCAGCACCCGGCCGAACTCGGCCACCCGCTGGACCGGCGGCAGCTCCGGCAGCCGGGTCCACAGGTACTGCTCGATCACGTTGGCCGACATGACGGTGCCGTCCAGGTCGAACACGGCGAGCGCGGTCGCGCCGGCCTTGTCCCGGGACAGGTCCTTCATCGTCGTCGGCCGGTTGCCGCGCTTGCGCCGGATGGCGTCCATCCGGCGCACCGGGGCGGTGATCGAGGGACAGTGCACATCCTCGATGTACGTCGTCCAGTCGTACGCCGCCGAGTCGAACGCGAACGCGTCCACGTCGTCGGCGTCCAGGGCGTTGGTCAGCGCGAGCGTGTTGTCGTCGACGAAGTGCAGCTCGGACTGGGCGTACTCGTTGTAGAGGCCGAGGTAGCGGCGCAGGAAGTCCAGCCGGGTCCGGAACCGGTCCAGGTCGGTGGCGATCTTGCGGGTCCGGTCGGAGCGCGGGGCGTACGACAGGGCCCGGTCGGCGATCTTGTGCGCGCGTTCGGACGTGGACAGCAGCCGCTCCACCGACGAGGCGCCGGGGAACTGCCACTGCGGCAGCCGGGCCGCGCCGCGGGGACCGCCCTCGAACGGGTGCGCGGAGAAGTAGTTGCGGACGTGGTTGTAGAGGCCGCGGAAGGTCAGCGGGTTCCGGGCACCGGAGTTGACGTGATAGAACTCCGGCTCGCCGATCACCGGCTTGGTCGCGCAGACGGCGAGGATGGCGTTCACGACGTAGTCGCACGGCACGATGTCGACCACCGAGTCCGGGCTGGCCGGGAACTCGGGCAGCTCGCCGCGGCCGTACGCCAGGATCAGCGGCTCGGCCATCTTGAAGCCCTCGATCCAGCCCGGATACGGGTGCTTCCACGACGACTCGACGATGGCCGGCCGGACCACCGACACCTCGACGTTGCGGCCGACGTCGGCCACCACCCGCTCGCCGAGCGCCTTGGTGAAGGTGTAGACGTCGGTCCAGCCGAGCGAGCGGGCGCGTTCGGTGCCGGCCTTGACCAGCTCGGCCTGGACCCACTCCAGCCGGCGCCGCTCGGTGTCGGCGGCCGTGGTCAGGAAGCCGGCCGCGCGGTGCTCCCGCTCGGCCTCCTTGCGCAGCTTGGTCAGGTGCTCCGAGGTCCGCGACTCGGTGTCGAGCAGATCCCGCATGGCCAGCCCGGCGGCGGTCTCGGCGTCGTAGTCGATGGTGTGGACGTGCTGCGCCTCCGGGATCGCGCCGCGCCGGCGGCCCGCTGTATAGGCGGTGGAGATGTGCACGTAGTGCGGGATCTTCTCCAGGTTGCCGTGCTCGTCGGAGCACGCCTCGATCATTCGGTCCATCAGCGCCTTGGTGCCGATCACGTTCGTGGTGAACGCCTGGTCGATCGGCGGGTCGAAGCTGACGTCGCCGGCGCAGTGCACCACGATGTCGATGTCGCGGGGCAGCTTCGGCACGTTCGGCAGGTCGCCCTCGATCACGTCGATCCGGGCCCGCAGCAGCTCCTCCGGCCCGCCCGCGGCCTCCCGGACCTGCTTGAAGATGTCCTTCTTGACCACCGCGACCATCCGGTCCCAGGCACTCTGCGACCGCTTCGGCCGGACCAGCACGGCCGGGGTGGTGTCGGGCAGCTCGGTCAGCATCTTCCACAGCAGCTGCTCGCCGATGAACCCGGTGACCCCGGTCATCAGGATCTTCTTGCCGGCCAGCAGGTCCCGCAGCCGGCCGTCCAGCCGCTGCACCGCGTGGTCGCGCCCGTTCTGCCCGTTGGGAGACTCGCCGTCGGACCGCCGGAACGTTTCGGCGGGCGCCGTCATGAGTGGTCCTCGATGACCGCGCTCAGGCCGTGCGCGGCCACCAGCGCCTCCTGCAGGGTGAACTTGCCGACGTAGAGCGCGGTGCCGATGATCGCGCCCTCCACCCCGTCGGGTACGAGCGCGGCCAGGTCCGCGATGTCGGTCAGGCTGGAGATGCCGCCGCTGGCCACCACCGGCGCCTCGGTCCGGGCGCAGACGTCGCGGAGCAGGCCGAGGTTCGGGCCGGACAGCATCCCGTCGGAGTTGACGTCGGTGACCACGTACCGCGCGCAGCCGGCCGCGTCCAGCCGGTCCAGCGTCTCCCACAGGTCGCCGCCCTCGCGGGTCCAGCCGCGGGCCGCCAACCGGCTGCCGCGGACGTCGAGACCGATCGCGATCCGGTCGCCGAACGAGGCGATGATCTCCTCGCACCACTCCGGCCGCTCCAGCGCGGCGGTGCCGATGTTGACCCTGCGGCAGCCGGTCGCGAGCGCGCGCTCCAGGCTCTCGTCGTCGCGGATCCCCCCGGACAGCTCCACGTTCAGGCTGGTGTGCGAGGCGACCTCGGCAATGATCTCGGCGTTGCTCCCCCGCCCGAACGCGGCGTCGAGGTCGACCAGGTGCAGCCACTCGGCGCCGGCGTCGGCCCAGCGCTTCGCCGCCGCCCGCGGGTCCCCGAAGTGCTTCTCGGTGCCTGCCACCCCCTGGACCAGCTGAACGGCCTGACCGTCGGCGATGTCCACCGCCGGCAACAACACCAAGGAACCCACGAGTGGGAACCATAGCCGAAGTCCGCCCGGACCTCCGTTTCCAGCGAGCGGCGGACCGGCGGAAACCGAGCGTGGAATGAGCGGATCGTGGCGTGGAGAGTGAGCGTGCCGCGCTCGTACCTTCCCTGCATCGACGGCGCCACCGGGGTGCCGAACCGAATCGGAGGGAACACCCGATGTCCATCACCACCCGCAGCACCCGCACCGCCCGTCCGCTCGCCCGTCCGCTCGCCCGTCCGCTCGCCCGCCGGGTCGTCACCGGGCTCGCCGTCGCCGGCGCCGCCGCCGCGCTGAGCGTCGCCGGAGCCGGCGCCGCGTCCGCCCAGCAGATCGGGACGTACGCCTTGTCGCCCGGGATGGGCCAGTGCACGCCGACCCAGTACGCGAGCTACCAGGTCCGGGCCGACGGGTCGGCCACCGGGCAGGGCGCGAAGTTCAAGCTGGTCCGCAACGGCGTCGTGGTCGCCAACACCGCGAACCGGGCCACCAACTGGTCGATCGAGCTCCGCTCCGCGTACGGCACCTTCCCCGGCCCGGGCTACTACTCCGTCTGCGCCCAGAACACCGGCACCACCAACACGATCGCCACTCTCCAGCTGCGGACCGACGGCGAGTTCTGAGCCCCGCCGCTGCCCTCGAGCCCGTTCCTGTTGCCCCCGACCGGCGGTCGGCGCCATGATGGCGCCGACCGTTCGGAGGGTGAGGCATGGTGCCGACGATGGCCGACCGGCTCGACCGGGGCCGGGCCCGCGCATTCGTCGGCCGGCGGGTGGAGCTAGCCGGGTTCGCGGCACTGCTGGCCTCGCCGGAGCCGGCCGTCGTGATCGTGCACGGGCCGGCGGGCATCGGCAAGTCCACCCTGATCAGGCAGTTCGCGAGCCTCGCCGAGGACCACGGCGCCGCCTGCTGGAGCATCTCCGGCCGCGACCTGCCGCCGACCGTCGAGGCGTTGGAGGTCCGGCTCGCGCCGGTGCTCGGCGGGCCCGACCCGGCACCGTCGCCGACCCGGCAGGTCGTTCTGATCGACGACTACGAGTTGCTCGCCAGCGTCGATACGGCGCTGCGCGACGCGATCGCGCCCCGGCTGCCCGGCGACATCGTGCTCGTGCTGGCCGGTCAGCACGCCCCGTCGGTCGGCTGGCGAACCGACGAGGGCTGGTCCCCGCTGCTGCACGTGATTGCGCTGGGTGGCCTGGACCGCGCCGACTGCGACGGCTACCTGACCGCCCGCGGTGTGCCCGCCGACCTGGTCGAACCGGTCGTCGCCTTCAGCCACGGCCACCCGTTGGCGCTCGCTCTCGCGGGCGAGCTGACCCGGCAGAAGGGCGCACTGACGGTGCCCGAGTCAGCCGACGTCGTCGCGACGTTGATGGACCGGCTGCTGCACGAGGTCACCTCCGCCGAGCAGCGGGCGGCGATCGAGGCTGCGGCCCAGGTCCGCGCCCTCGACGAGCCGCTGCTGGCGGCGTTGCTGGACCAGCCGGACTGCTACGAGCTGTTCCGCTGGCTGCGGGCCCGACCGTATGTCCAGACCGGCGCGACCGGGCTGGTGCTGCACGACCTGGTCCGCGAGGTGGTCTCCCGCGATCTGCGATGGCGCCATCCGGAGCGTCATGTCGCCCTGCACGAGCGGGCCCGCACCGAGTACCTGGCCCGGCTGGATCATCCCGATCCGGCCGTGCAGGCGCTGGCGCTGCTCGACCTCATCTTCCTGCACCCGGACCTGCGCGGCTTCCTGCAGACCTCCGAGGCGTCGGCGGCCCTGCGGCTGGAGCCGGCGCGGGCCGGCGACGGCGCGGCGATCGAGGCCATGATCGGCCGGCACGAGGGTGCCGACTCGGCCGCCATCGCGCGGCACTGGCTGGCCGAACGGCCGGCCGACTGGTGGTCGGTCCGCGGGCCGGACGGCGCGGTCGAGGGGGCGCTCTGCCTGCTCCCGCTGGAGCGGCTGGGCGCGGACGATGCCGCGCAGGACCCGGCGGTGGCGGCCGCTCGCGCCGAGCTGGCCTCGCACCCGCCGTTGCGCCCGGGCGAGACCGCGACCCTGTTCCGGTTCTGGCTGGCGGCGGAGACCTACCAGTCCGTGTCGGCCGCGCAGAGCATCATCGCCACCCAGTTCGCCCGGCACTTCCTCACCACGCGCGCGCTCGCCGTCACGCTGATCCCGTTCGCCGAGCCGGGTCCGTGGGAGGCGTTCTGCGCCTACGTCGATCAGCGGCGCGCGCCGCGGGCGGACTTCACCGTCGGCGGGCGGACGTACGCCTGCTTCGGCCACGACTGGCGGATCGTGCCGCCCGCGGAGTGGCTGGCCCGGCTGTCCCGGCAGGAGGTCGGGGTCGGCGGCCCGGCCGATCCGCCTCCGTCGCCGGCACCGGCCCCGCCGGTCCTGGTGCTGGACGAGAGCACGTTCGCCGCGGAGGTGCGGCAGGCGCTGCGGAGCTACAGCAGGCCGGACAGGCTGCGGACCAGCCCGCTACTGCGCTGCCGGTTCGTCACCACCCGGCTGACCGGCTCGGAAGGGGTCGCCGAGACGGTCGAGGTGCTCCGCGGCCAGCTCAAGGAAGCCGCGGACAGTCTGGCCGACGTACCGGCCGATCGGCGGCTGCACCGGGTGCTGGTGCGCGCGTACCTCTCCCCGGCGCCGAGCCTGGAGCGCGCGGCCGAGGTGCTCGAGCTGCCGTCCAGCACGTTCCGCCGGCTGCTCGGGACCGCCTGCGGGCGGGTGGCGACCCTGCTCTGGCACCGCGAACTGGACGCCTGAGGCTGCCCGAAACGTTCCCGCGGGAACGTTCTCGGGCCGTCAGTCCGCGCTGGACTGCCGCTCGCCGACGTACGCTCGCAGGTCCGGGGCGGCCGAGCTGAGCCGGTCGACCTCCTCGCCCGCGTCGCAGCGACACAGCGCGAGGGTCAGGCGCCCGCCGCGGCGGGCCACCACCTGCCACACCCCGCCGGCCAGCTCCCAGCGGCGCACGGATGCCAGCGCGCTGGACTCGGGCTCGCTCGGCACCGGCACGCCTCAGCCCGCCGGCCGCTTGGACTTGGGCAGCTTGGCCACCACCAGGTCGTAGGAGGTGTCGATCAGCTCGCGGGCCTGGTCGTCGTCGATGGTGCCGTCGAGGACGAACGTGTTCCAGCCGTGGGCACCGATGTAGGCCATCTTGCGGGCGTGGTCGGGATAGCGCTCCAGCCACAGATCGGCGGCCTCCCGGTCGCCGCACTTGAGCCCGATCGAGCTGACCGGGTCGTCGGAGCCGAGGAAGGCGAAGATCTTGTCCCCGACCTTGGCCACCGCGTCGTGCTCCCACGGCTCGTCGCGCCAGGCGCCCGGCTTGGCCAGGCAGTACGTCCGCCAGTCCGCGGTGCCCGTCATGCCCGCCAGTCTGCCGCGTGCACGGTCATCTCGGCGACCGGCAGCGGCGCGAAGAGGTGCGGGAACTCCGAGCCGCCGCCCGGCTCGACCACGACCGGCACCTCGGTGGCGTCCGGATCGAGCTCGAGCAGCACCAGCTCGGCGTCGGCGAGGTCGGCGTAGTAGCGGCGCCGGGTGTCGGCGACCTGCTCGGCGAAGGAGAGGTGCACGAAGCCCTCCGCGTCGTAGGTCACTCCGCGGCTCGACCACGGATAGACCCCGGTCTGCGTCGCGGCCGCCCACTCCGACCGGAGCGCCCAGTGGAAGATCCGCCGGCCGATCGCCGCCCGCTCGCCGACCAGCCCGAGCCGGACCAGGTCCGCCCGGAGCGTGGTCGCGTCGGTGAAGACCAGCCCGGTCAGGCCGTACCGCTCAGCGGCCTCGACGTTGGCCGCCCCGTCGTCGATGAAGACGGTACGGGCCGGGTCCAGGCCGGCTCGCTCGCAGGCGAGCGCGAAGATGGCCGGGTCCGGCTTGAGCATCGCCTCGTCGCCGCTGACCAGGATGTCGGTGAACCGCCGGAGGATGCCGAACCGCTCGCGGGCGACCGGGAACGTCTCGCCGGACCAGTTGGTGAGCGCGGTCAGCCCGACGCCGGCCCGACCCAGCTCGGCGATCACCGCCGACGTCCCCGGCACCATCCCGGTGAGCGCGTGAGCGAAGTGCTCGCGGTAGGCCCGGATCGCCGCCGCGTCGTCGGGGAACCGCTCGATCAGCTCGGCCTCGGCGTCGGCGAACCGGTGCCCGCCGTCGTTGCGCCGGTTCCAGGCCCGGAAGTCGATCCGCTCCAGGAACGCGGCGACGTCGCCGGCCGGCAGCACCCGCTCGTACGCCCGCTCGGGCTCCCACTGCAGCACCACGCCACCCAGGTCGAAGATCACCGCGTCGAGCATCCCGGCATTCTGCCAACCGCCGCGAGCCTCCCGGACGCACCCCGCCTCGTCGACAGCTGCCTCCCCGGCGCACTCCCCCTGCTCACCGCAACTCGGATCCCCTGTAGCAACTCGGATCCCCTGTGCCGACTCGGATCCCCTGTGGCAACTCGGATCCCGTGCAGCGGATCCGAATCGGCACAAAGGATCCGAGTTCGCCGTGGGTCGGCGGACCACGCCCGTCCCACCGGTCCGCCACGTCCGGCGAATCAGGTTAGGCTGTCCTTAGCACCTACACCTGCTTCAGGGAGAGTCGTGAGCAAACCGCACGAGGAGTACTACCGCGCCGAGGTGGTCGGCGTGCGCCGGCTGACCCCGAACATGATGCGGATCCGGTTCGGCGGCGACGATCTGCGCCGGTTCCGGACGAGTGGGTTCGGCGACGAGCGGATCTGCGTGTTCTTCCCGCGGCCCGGCGATCGGCATACCCCCGAGCCGGTGTACGTCGACGGCCGGCTCGACTACTCCGACGGTCCCGGCCGGCCGCCGTCGCGCAGCTACACGGTGCGGCGTTGGGATGCCGAGAACGCCGAGCTGGAGATCGACTTCGTCGTGCACGAGGGCGGGGTGGCCGCCGGCTGGGCGCTCAGTGCGCAGCTCGGCGACGGCGTGGGGCTGAGCGCCACCGACGGGTGGTACGCCCCGCCGGAGGGAACGCAGTGGCAGCTGCTGCTGGCCGACATGACCGCGCTGCCGGCGCTCGGCCGGATCATCGAGGAGCTGCCGGCCGGAACCCGGGCGCACGCCATCGTCGAGGTGATCTTCCCCGATGACGCGCAGACCTTCGAGACCGCCGGCGACGTCACCGTCGAGTGGATCCACGGCACCGGCCACGGGCACGCGCCGAGCGCGCTGCTGGACGCGCTGAAGGCGTACGACTTCCCCGACGGTCCGGGCTACATCTGGCTGGCGGCCGAGGCGTCGATCTCCCGGGACGTCCGCAAGTACGTCCGGCGCGAGCTGGGCTGGCCGATCGAACGGTTCGAGATCATCGGCTACTGGCGCGTCCGCAAGGAGGAGTGGCTGGCCCGCTGGCGGGAGAAGGAGGCCGAGCTCGAGGCCGTCTACACCCAGGCCCAGGCCGACGGCCTGCGGGGACCCGAGCTCCGCGAGCACTACCTCGAGGCCCTGGAGAAGGCCGGACTGTAGTCCGGCTCGACCCACCCCCTCCCCGATCCCCCGGGTACGGCGCGCGTTTGACGCGAATCTGCCGCTCGAACGCCCCAGAGCCCCTTCTACGGCCCTAAACGGTCATCGAGCGGCGGAAACGCGTCAATGACGCGTGCGCAGGCTCACTTTTCGACAGATCGGAAACCTCCCCCGGGAGGAACCCGGCCCTCCTCAGCTGCAGGACCAGTCAAAAGGTGGCGACCCAGTTCGCGATCAGCCGGGCGCCGGCGTCACCGGACTTTTCCGGGTGGAACTGGGTCGACCAGACCGGGCCGTCCTCGACCGCGGCGACGAAGCGATCGCCGCCGTGCTCGGCCCAGGTGACGCGCCGGGTGTCCGTGTCCGCAAGCTCGCGCACCGCGTAGCTGTGCACGAAGTAGAACCGCTGGTCGGCGACCCCGTCGAACAGCCGGGTCCCAGCGGGCGCGGAGACCGTGTTCCACCCCATGTGCGGCAGCCGCTCGGCCTGCACCTGCTCGACGACGCCGGGCCAGACGCAGCACCCGGACGTACGCTCGCCGTGCTCGATGCCGGCGTCGAACAGGACCTGGTGGCCGACGCAGATGGCGAGCAGCGGACGACCGGCCGCAATCCGCTCGGCGATCACCTCACGACCGCCGACGCCGGTCAGCCCGGCCATGCAGGCCGCGTACGCCCCCACTCCCGGAACCACCAGACCGTCCGCCGCGAGCGCCTTCTCGCGGTCGGCGGTGACGACCACCTCGGCGCCGGTCCGCGCCATCGCGCGCTCGGCCGAGCGAAGGTTCCCCGACCCGTAGTCGAAGACGACGATCCGCATCTACCCGCCCTGAGCCTGTCGAAGGGCGAACGTGCCCTGAGCCTGTCGAAGGGCCACTACAACGCACCCTTCGTGCTCGGAATGCCCTGCACCCGCGGATCCGGCGCGATCGCGTCCCGCAGCGCCCGGGCGACGGCCTTGAACTGGGCCTCGACGATGTGGTGCGCGTCCCGCCCGCTCAGCACCCGCACGTGCAGACACAGGTGAGCGTGGAACGCGAGCGACTCCAGCACGTGCCGGGTCAGCGAGCCGATGTAGGGCACGCCGACGTTCCCGCCGCCGATCAGCGCGTACTCCTGGCCGGCCGGCTCTCCGGTGTGCACGAAGTACGGCCTGCCCGACACGTCGACGACGGCCTGGGCCAGCGCCTCGTCCAGCGGGACCAGCGCGTCGCCGAACCGGCGGATGCCCGCCTTGTCACCGAGCGCCTGCCGGATCGCCTGGCCGAGCACGATCGCGGTGTCCTCGACGGTGTGGTGGGCGTCGATGTGGATGTCACCGATGGACTCGACCGTCAGGTCGATCAGCGAGTGCTTGCTGAACGCGGTCAGCATGTGGTCGTAGAAGCCGACGCCGGTGACGACGTCGGAGCTGCCGGTGCCGTCCAGATCCACCCGGACCTTGACGCTGGACTCCGACGTCTTGCGCTCCAGCTCGGCGACTCGGTTGCTCATCCCACCCCCGCTTCCAGGACCTCCGACAGCGCCCGTTTGAACGCCGCCATCTCCTCCGGCGTGCCCGCGGAGACGCGGAGCCAGCCCTCGGGCCCGACGACCCGAATCAACACGCCCCGGTCCAGCAGACCCTGCCACACCGCCTGCCGGTCGGCGAACCGGCCGAACAGCACGAAGTTGGCGTCGGACGCGGCGACTTGCAGACCCCTGGCGGACAGCCAGGCCGCCAGGTCGTCCCGCGCCGCGCGCAGCCGGTCGACGGCGGCCAGCATCTCGTCCGCGTTGGCCAGCGCGACCCGGGCGACCGCCTGGGTGACGGCGGACAGGTGGTACGGCAGCCGGACGATCCGCAGCGCGTCCACGAAGGCCGGCGCCCCCGCGAGATAGCCCAGCCGGCCGCCGGCGAACGCGAAGGCCTTCGACATGGTCCGGCTGACCGCCAGCCGCGGGAACCGCGGCAGCAGCTCCAACGCGCTCGGTGTGCCGGCATGCGCGAACTCGAAGTACGCCTCGTCCACCACCACCACGCCGGGCGCGGCGTCGGCGATCGCGGCCAGCGTGTCGAGGTCGACCGCGGTCCCGGTCGGGTTGTTCGGGCTGGCGATCAGCACGACGTCCGGTCGCTGGTCGCGGACCGCGTCGACCGCCGCGACCGGATCCAGGGTGAAGTCGTCGCGACGTGGAAACGTCGTCCACGCGGTGTGGGTGTCGCGGGCGTACTCCGGATACATCGAGTACGTCGGCGCGAACGACAGCACCGAACGGCCGGGTCCGCCGAACGCCATCAGCACGTGCAGCATCACCTCGTTGCTGCCGTTGGCGGCCCAGATGTCGTCGCTGGTCAGCCCGTGACCCAGGTACCGTGCCAGATCTGCCCGCAGCTCGACCGCGTCCCGCTCCGGGTAGCGGTTCATGGTCCGCGCCGCCTGGGCGACCGCTGCCGCGATCTCGGCGACCACCTTCTCGCTGGGCGGGTATGGGTTCTCGTTGACGTTCAGCGCATAGGGCACGTCGAGCTGCGGCGCGCCGTACGGCTCCTCCCCCACCAGCTCGGGCCGCACCGGCAACGTGCCCTGAGCCCCCGCATCGGCTGACGTGCCCTGAGCCTGTCGAAGGGCACCCTCCCCAGATGACGTGCCCCGAGCCTGTCTAAGGGCACCACCCTCCGCGTTCATGTCGCAAACCGCCGGCTGACGGCCGCCCCGTGCGCCGGCAGGTCCTCGGCGTCGGCGAAGACCTCGACGTCCCGCGCGATCGACTCCAGCGCCTCGCGGCTGTAGTCGATCACGTGCACCGCCTTGAGGAAGCTCTTCACGTTCAGGCCAGAGCTGTGGCAGGCGCACCCGCCGGTCGGCAGCACGTGGGTGCTCCCCGCCGCGTAGTCGCCCAGCGACACCGGCGACCAGGCGCCGACGAAGATCGCCCCGGCGTTGCGGATCCTGGCGGCGACGCCGGCCGCATCGGCGGTGTGGATCTCCAGGTGCTCGGCCGCGTACGCGTCGACGACCTCGACGCCCTGCTCCAGATCGGCGACCAGCACGATCCCGGACTGTTCGCCCGACAACGACTGGCCGATCCGCTCGCTGTGCTTGGTCTGCGGCACCTGCAGCGCCAGCTCGGCCTGCACCGCCTCGGCGAGTTCCTCGCTGTCGGTGACCAGCACCGCGGCGGCGAGCGGGTCGTGCTCGGCCTGAGAAATCAGATCAGCTGCAACGTGGACGGGATTCGCGCTCGCGTCGGCCAGGATCGCGATCTCGGTCGGACCCGCCTCGGAGTCGATGTTCACCCGGCCCTTGAGCGCCCGCTTGGCGGCGACGACATAGATGTTGCCCGGTCCGGTGACCAGGTCGACCCGGTCGCAGAGCCCGGCGACCCCGTACGCGAACATGGCGATCGCCTGCGCGCCGCCGACGGCGTACACCTCATCGACGCCGAGCAGGTGGCAGACCGCCAGGATGCTCGGGTGCGGCAGCCCGCCGAACTCCTGCTGGGGCGGCGAGGCCAGCGCGATCGACCGGACGCCGGCGGCCTGCGCCGGGACCACGTTCATGATCACGCTGGAGGCCAGCGGGGCGAGCCCACCGGGGACGTACAGCCCGACCCGGTTCACCGGGATCATCCGCTGGGTGACGACCGCGCCGGGTGCGACCTCCACCCGCACCTCGGCCTCCCCCAGCTCGGCGGCGCTGACCGTCCGCCGGCGGGCGATCGACAGCTCGAACGCCTTGCGGAGATCGGGATCCAGCTCGGCGGCGGCCCGCTCCAACGCACTCGCCGGCACCCGGAAGTGCTCGGGCACCACGTGATCGAATCGCTCGGAGTATTCGGCCAGGGCCGCCTCGCCCCGAGCCGCCACGTCGTCGCAGATGGGCAGCACCCGCTCCACCGCGGCGGCGACGTCGAACCCTGCCCGCGGCACCACCGCGGCATAGTCGATCCGCTCGCCCGCTGATCCGCGGAGATCGATCACCGAAAGCACGGGTGCGAGTCTACGAACTCGGACCGACATTCCCCCGGGTCATCTCAGCGCGGCCGCCGCGATGGCCGCGGACGGGGAGGAGACAATGTGCCATGACCGACGTGACCGTGCGCCTGCTCGACGAGTCCGAGTGGGCGGCCTATCGCGCCGTGCGGCTCAGAGCCTTGGAAGAGTCGCCGGAGGCCTTCACCGCGACGTTGGCCGAGGAGAGCGAACGCGACGAGGCGTTCTGGCGCGAGCGGATGACCAGGTCCCACCGGCTGCTGGCCGAGAGACCGGAACCGGTCGGAATCGTCAGCGTCGGCCCCTACGACTCGGATCCGACCTCGGCCGAGTGCTACGGCCTGTACGTCGTCCCCGAGGCCCGGGGGTCCGGAGTCGCCTGGAAACTGGTCGAGGCGGCCGCCCGGCTTGCGACCCGGGAGGGCTACCACCGCCTGTACTACTGGGTCGGCACGGACAATCCCCGGGCGATCGGGTTCGGCTCCAACGCCGGCTTCCGGGTGTCGGGGTACCGCCGGACCGCCCGCACCGCCGACCTCGAGCGCGGTGAGGACGAGATGGCCATGGTGATGTCGCTGGGCGTCGACCTCACCGTGACCCCGAACGCTGCGGCGAGCGGGACGGCCGCCACGCCGTCGGAGTAGTCCACGCTGCTGGCAAGTTGATCTCGTTGTCTAGCGGCGAAACTGGATCATCTGCGTGGTCGACAGCTTCCGCGGCCACCCGGACCTGGAGGTCACCCACGGCGACTGGTTGGACTACGACGGTGCTGCTGACAAAGGTCCGCTGCCGGCGTACGCCCGCTGGCTGGCTTGATGGTCGCCCGCATCCGCGCCGTCGTTGCCGCCGCGCCGCCGTCGACCGAGCTGAGCCAGCGCCTGGTCGCACCAGGCGATGGACATCTCGAGGAAGTCCAGGCCGAACGCTCGGACCAGGGTCGGACCGGTGAGCCCGGTCTCGGCGTCTGGTCCGCCGCGCTCCGCGCCCGGGACGAGGGAGAGCACCGACTCCCGGAGCGCGACCAGGCCGGCGCGACGCCGTTCGAGGAGGTCGCGGGCGACGTCGAGGCCTACCTCGTCGACGAACAGCAGCTTCAGCAGCCCCTCGTCGCGCAGCACGGGCGGCGCGGCCGGCTCCCGCAGCCACGCCTGCAGCGCCTCACGCCCGGCGTCGGTGAGTCGCCAGCGCTGCCGCGACTTCGGACCCTCCGGCGCGCCGTCGGGTTCGATCAGCCCGCGTGCGTGCAGATCGTGCAGCTGCGGGTAGAGCTGCCCGTCACTGACACCCCAGACCAGCCCGGCGGTGCGCTGCGCGGCCTGGCGGATCTCGTAACCGCTCCGTGAGCGGAAGGACAGGAATCCCAGGATCGCCTGCGCGGTTGGGGTCAGTGCTCGATAAACCACTTGCTCAAGATACCTCTGGCAGAGGTATCTTCCAGGAGCCTCTCGTCCGATACCGTTCCAGCCCGGAGTGTCCCGATGTCCGCGTACCGCCTCTTCCTGATCATGTCGGGCGTCAACGCGCTGGCCCTGGACATGGCGTTCACGCTGAACCTCGTCTATCAGGTGAAGGTGGTCGGCCTCGGCCCGCTGCAACTGGTCCTGGTCGGCACGGTGCTCGAGCTGGTGCTGTTCGTGGCGCAGATCCCGACCGGGGTGATCGCCGACCTCTACAGCCGCCGGCTCTCGGTCGTGATCGGGTACGCGCTGATGGCGGCCGGCCTGCTGGTCTGGGGACTGATCCCGACGTACGCGGCCGTGCTGCTGGCCAACGTCATCTGGGCCATCGGCTGGACCTGCGTCGACGGCGCGCAGCAGGCCTGGGCCGCCGACGAGATCGGCGAGGCGTCGGCCGGGAAGGCGTTCGTCCGGGCCGGCCAGCTGGCCCAGGTCGGTGCCCTGATCGGCATCGTGGCCGCGGTCGGCCTGTCCCACTGGGGACTTGCCGTGCCGATCGTGGCCGGCGGAATCGTGACGCTGGGACTGGTCGCGCTGCTGATCGCCCGGATGCCGGAGGACAACTGGACCCGTCCGTCGACCGGCGCCAGCAGCGCCGCGTCCGCCCCGCCGGTCGAACCGGGCGCCCTGCCGGCGCTTCCGGGCACGGCCGTACCCGCCCAGATCGGCGGTGGACCTGCCGGCACCGGCTGGGCCTCCGCCGTCAGCGGCAGCTTCCGGTCCATGCGCGAGCAGATCGTCGCCGGCAGCCAGGAGGTCCGGCGCAGCGCGATGCTCGCCGGTCTGATCGGCGGGACCGTGTTCGCCGGGATGGCCAGCGAGGGCTTCGACCGGCTGTCCCAACCGCACTTCCTGGACGATCTGCACTTCCCCGCCTCGGCGGCGCCCGAACTGTGGTTCGGCGCGTTCGCCATGATCGCCGCGCTCGGTGCGGCGCTGGTCACCGGGATCGTCGGCGCCCGGGTCGACACGGCCCACCCGCGCCACGTGGGGCGGCTGCTCGCCATCGTCGAGGCCGTGATCGCGGCGGGGATGATCGGGTTCGGCCTGACCGGCCACTTCTGGCTCGCGGTCGTGCTCTATCTGGTCGTGGTGATCCTGCGCGAGTCGGTGGAGCCGCTCGTCTCGGTCTGGCTGGTCTCGACCACGACGTCGGCCACCCGGGCGACCGTGTTCTCGATCCAGTCCCAGGCCGACGCCCTTGGCCAGATCGTCGGCGGTCCGCCGATCGGCCTCGTCGCCCAGCGACGCGGCCTCGGTGTCGGCATCTCGGCCGCTGGTGTGTTCATCCTGCCGGCTGTCGTGCTGTTCGCCCTGGCCGCCCGCCGCTCCCCCGTCGCGTCGATGCCGGACGACGACGCGGCCCTACAAGACCGGAGCTGACTTCCCGCAGCGACCGACCCTCTCGCGGAGCGAATATGCGGCGGCAGCGAGGATCGGGTGAAGTACCGTCATCGATCGTGTTCCCAGGCTTCGGCACCGTCGTCAACGTCGCCACCATCGTGGTCGGCTCGGCGATCGGGCTGCTGGTCGGGGCGCGGCTGCCGCAGCGGACTCGGGACACCGTTACGGATGCGCTCGGCCTGGTCACGCTGCTGATCGGCGGCCTGTCGGCGGTCGCGGTGACCTCGGACGCGTTGACGGGCGCGGTCGGGACCGCGGCGCCGGTGCTGATCGTGCTGGGCTCGTTGCTGATCGGCGGTATCGCCGGCTCGCTGGTCGACATCGAGCTCCGGCTGGAGCAGTTCGGCGGCTGGCTGCGCGGCCGCCTGGCTCGGAGGCAGCCCTCGAGTGGTTTGGGGCACCCGTCGACAGGCTCAGGGCACGTGAGCGATCACGCCGCCCGGGAGCGGTTCATCGAGGGCTTCGTCAGCGCATCGCTGGTGTTCTGCGTCGGGCCGCTGACCATCCTCGGCTCGCTCTTCGACGGGATCGGTCTCGGGTCCCAGCAGCTCATCCTCAAGGCGACCCTCGACGGGTTCGCCTCGATCGCGTTCGCCGCCTCGCTGGGCGCCGGGGTGATGGCGGCCGCCGTGGCCGTCGCGATCGTCCAGGGTGCGCTCACCCTGGTCGGGTTCCTGGTCGGGGACGTCCTGCCCGCTCCGGAGCTGGCGGCGATCACCGCGACCGGCGGCCTGCTGCTGCTCGGGGTCGGGCTGCGGCTGCTGCAACTCAAGCCCGTGCCGGTCGGCAACCTGCTGCCGGCCCTGCTGGTCGCTCCCCTGCTCACCGCGCTCGTGGCGGCGTTGCGATGAGCCCCGACGAGGGCGAGCCGGGCAATCCGGGCAAACCGGTCGACAGGCCGGCGGACCCGGCGGACTTTCCCGAACGCCCGGCCGTGCTGCGGGCGGCCATCGGCCTGGGGGTGTACGCCGCCGTCTTCGGGATGTCGTTCGGCGCGGTCTCGATCGGATCGGGTCTGAGCCTGGCCCAGACCATGGTGCTCAGCCTGGTGATGTTCTCCGGCGCGTCCCAGTTCGCCTTCGTCGGCGTGGTGGCCACCGGTGGCGCGCCGGCGGCCGCGATCGCCGCCGCGCTGCTGCTGGGTGTGCGCAACGCGTTCTACGGCGTACCGATCTCGGAGATCCTGGCGCCGCGCGGCCTGGCGCGGCTGTGGACAGCGCACTTCGTCATCGACGAGACGACGGCGATGGCGCTCGGGCAGGCCACCCCGCGCGCCCGCCGGTACGCCTTCTGGGCGACCGGGCTGGTCCTCTGTGCGCTCTGGCAGGTCGGCTCGCTGACCGGCGCCGTGATCGGCGCGGCGATCGATCCGAGCGCGTTCGGGCTCGACGCGGCGGCCCCCGCGGTCTTCCTGGCACTGCTGTGGCCCAACCTGAAGCGGACCGAGAACAAGATCGTCGCCCTCGGCGGGGTGGTCGTGGCGCTCGCCCTCGTCCCGGTGGCGCCGGCCGGAATCCCGGTGGTCGCGGCCGCGGTGGTCGCGGTGGTCGCCGGCTTCCGCGGCGGATCCGCGCCGGCCCGAGCGACCGGCCCGGAGCCGGACACAGATACGGAACCGGAGCCGGACAGCGACACGGAAGGAGAGCCCGTATGACACTCTGTACGACCGAGAGGCTGCGCTCGTGACCGTGCTCTGGATCGCGCTGATCGTCGCCTCGCTGGGTTCGTACGGCCTCAAGCTCGCCGGCGTCTCGCTGCCGGAGTCGGTGCTGAACCACCCCCGGGTCCAGCGGGTCGCCGGCTTCCTGCCGATCGCGATGCTCGCCGCGCTCGTCGCGGTGCAGCTCTTCGACCACGGCGGCCGGTACGGGCTGGACTGGCGCGTGCTGGCCGGGGTCGGCGCCGGGGTGATCGCGCTGCTGCTGCACCGCGGGGTCCTGGTCGTCTTCCTGGTCGCGGTCACCGTCACCGCGCTGCTCCGGCTGCTGACCTGATGGCTAGGGTCTGGGACGTACAGCGCCGACCGAGAGGACTGCTGTGGCGAAGCAGGCCGGGGGAACGCCCGCCGTCAAGGCCCTGATCGCGGCCGGAGTGGACTTCACCCTGCACCCGTACGCCCACGCCGAGGGCGAGACCAGCTTCGGCGACGAGGCCGTCCGGCGGCTCGGCCTCGACCCCGAGCGGGTCTTCAAGACCCTGGTCGCCGACCTCGGCGGCGAGCTCGTGGTCGGCATCGTGCCGGTGGCTCGCCAGCTCGACCTGAAGGCCCTGGCGGCGGCGCTCGGCGCCAAGAAGGCGTCGATGGCCGATCCGGCCGTAGCGGCCCGATCCAGCGGGTACGTCCTCGGCGGCATCTCTCCGATCGGCCAGAAGACCCGCCTGCGCACCGTGCTGGACGCCCACGCCGACGGCTTCCCCACGATCTACGTCTCGGCCGGCAAGCGTGGGCTCCAGGTCGAGCTCGCCCCTGCCGACCTGCGCGAGGTCACCGGGGCCACCGCCGCGGGCATCGCGACCGCCTGAGCCGGCGGGGGGCAGCAGAACCGAGGCGGGTAGCCGAGTCGAGGCGGGTAGCCGCAGATCGGATCAGCCGGGCGGGGCGACCCGCCGCGGCTTCCGGAACAACGGCCGCGGCTCCTCGTCGTCGCGGCCGAGCGAGGCGCCGAGCAGCACGACCATGACGGCGGCGAACGGCCAGACCAGCACCGCCACCCGCGCCCGGACGGTCAGCTCGATCGGCACGCTCGCGCCGTCCTGGGCATCGGCCAGCCGGGGCGGGAACGGTCCGGGGCCCAGCTCCCAGCCCACCCACCAGCACAGCAGTGCCGCCGCCGCACTCGCCACGATCACCAGCGGCACCACCGGCCAGCCGATCCGCCGGAACACCCGCCAGGCGGCGAACCCGATGCCCAGCCCGACGACGAAGCCGATCAGGCTGAACCACGCATCGCCGGCGACGTACTGGGTCAGACCCTGCTGGGACGTGCTGGCGCCGCCGTTGGCACCGACGACGAACACCGGCAGGTCGACCACCGCCCACCAGACGACGCCGGCGAGCGCGCCCAGGCCACACGCCGCGAGTAGGAAGAGCACCGCCCGCAGCACGACGGCCGCTCGGCCGGTCCCGCGCGAGCCGGCGGACGCGTCGGAGGGGTCGGGTGAGCTCAGGACGCGAGACACGAGGGCCCGAGCAGCGCCTTGAGATCGGCCATCAAGGGTTGCGACGGCGTCACGCGAAGCTGGTCGTCGAGCTTCATCACCGTCGTCTTGCCCTGCGACAGCAGTTTGAGCCGGACCTCGGTGACCCCGCGATGGGCCGACAGCACCTCCCGGAGCCGGGCGACCACCGGCGGGGTGCAGCGGGTGGCCGGGAGGGAGATGACCACGGGCCCGCCGTTCGCGGCGTCGGTGGTGTCCGGCAGGCTCAGCTCGGAGGCGTTGATGCTGACCGCGTCCTCGTCCACCTTCAGCCGGCCGCGCACCTTCACCACCGTGTCCGGGGCGAGCACGGTGGCGACCTGCTCGTACGCCTTCGGGAACAGCAGCACCTCGACCGACGCCTCGAGGTCCTCGACGCTGATCACGGCCCAGATGTCGCCCCGCTTGGTGGTCTTGCGGGTGACCTGGGTGATCATCCCCGCGATCGTCACCTGACCGTCCCGGGGACCGTCGTCGGAGAGCAGCGAGCCGATCGAGATGTCCCGTTCGGCGGCCAGGATGTGCTCCAGGCCCTGCAGCGGATGGTCGGAGACGTAGAGCCCGAGCATCTCCCGCTCGAAGGCGAGCTTGGTCCGCTTGTCCCACTCGGGCAGGTCCGGCACCGGGCTCAGCATCCGGTCGCCGATCGCCGCATCGCCGCCGAACAGGTCGTCCTGGCCGATGGCCTCGTTCCGCTTGATGTCGATGATCTCGTCGACGTTGCGGTCGAAGACCGCCAGCAGGCTCCGCCGGGTGTCGCCGAGGGAGTCGAACGCGCCGGCCTTGACCAGCGACTCGATCACCCGCTTGTTGCAGACCACCAGCGGCACGGCGTCCAGGAAACCGTGGAAGTTGACGGCCTTGCCGAGGTCGGTGCGGGCGGCGACGATGCCGTCCACCACGTTCCGGCCGACGTTGCGGACCGCGGTCAGGCCGAACCGGACGTCGGTGCCGACCGCAGTGAAGTTGGCCTCGGACTCGTTCACATCCGGCGGCAGCACCGCAATCCCCATCCGGCGGCACTCGGCCAGATAGATGGCGATCTTGTCCTTGTCGTCGGCGACGCTGGTCAGCAGTGCGGCCATGAACTCGGCCGGATAGTTGGCCTTCAGGAACGCGGTCCAATAGCTGACCAGGCCGTACGCCGCGGTGTGCGCCTTGTTGAACGCGTAGTCGGAGAACGGCAGCAGGACGTCCCAGAGCGCGGTGACCGCCGCCTGGGAGTAGCCGCGCTCGAGCATCCCGGCCGAGAACGTCTCGAACTGGGCGTCCAGCTCGGCCTTCTTCTTCTTGCCCATCGCACGGCGGAGCAGGTCGGCGGCGCCGAGGGTGTAGCCGGCGACCTTCTGGGCGATCGCCATCACCTGTTCCTGATAGACGATCAGGCCGTACGTCTCCCCCAGGATCTCCGCCAGCGGCTCCGCGAGCTCGGGGTGGATCGCGCCCACCGGCTGCCGGCCGTTCTTGCGCAGCGCGTAGTTGGTGTGGCTGTCGGCGCCCATCGGTCCGGGGCGATAGAGCGCGAGCACGGCGGAGATGTCGGCGAAGCTGTCCGGCCGCATCAGCCGGAGCAGCGAGCGCATCGGCCCGCCGTCGAGCTGGAAGACGCCGAGCGTGTCGCCGTGGGTGAGCAGCTCGTACGTCTTCGGATCGGTGAGCGGGAGATCCTCCAGCACCAGCTCGATGCCGCGGTTGCGCTTCAGGTTCTCCAGCGCGTCGTCGAGCACGGTCAGGTTGCGCAGGCCCAGGAAGTCCATCTTGATCAGCCCGAGCGACTCGCACGTCGGGTAGTCGAGCTGGGTGATGATGGCGCCGTCCTGCTCGCGCTTCATGATCGGGATGATGTCGATCAGCGGGTGCGACGACATGATGACGCCGGCGGCGTGCACACCCCACTGCCGCTTCAGCCCTTCCAACCCGATCGCGGTGTCCACCACGGTCTTGACGTCGGCGTCGGAGTCGTAGAGCGCGCGGAACTCGCCGCCCTCGTTGTAGCGCTTGTGCTCCGGGTCGAACAGCCCGGTCAGCGGCACGTCCTTGCCCATCACCGGCGGCGGCATCGCCTTGGTGAGCTTCTCCCCGACGGCGAACGGGTAGCCGAGCACCCGGGAGGCGTCCTTGACGGCCTGCTTGGCCTTGATCGTGCCGTAGGTGACGATCTGGCTGACCCGGTCGTCGCCGTACTTCTCGGTGACGTAGCGGATCACCTCGCCCCGCCGGCGCTCGTCGAAGTCGATGTCGAAGTCCGGCATCGAGACCCGGTCGGGGTTGAGGAACCGCTCGAAGATCAGCCCGTGCTCGAGCGGGTCGAGGTCGGTGATCCGCATGGCGTACGCGGCCATCGACCCGGCGCCGGAGCCGCGGCCAGGGCCGACCCGGATCCCGTTCTCCTTGGCCCAGTTGATGAAGTCGGCGACCACCAGGAAGTAGCCGGCGAAGCCCATCGAGACGATGACCTCGGACTCGAAGTTCGCCTGCGCGCGGACGTTGTCGGGAATCCCGTTCGGGAACCGGCGCGCCAGACCGGTCTCGACCTCCTTGACGAACCAGGACTGCTCGTTCTCCCCCGCCGGGCACGGATAGCGCGGCATGTACGTCCCCACGCCCTCGGCGAAGGAGATGTCGCAGCGCTCGGCAATGGCGAGGGTGTTGTCGCAGGCCTCGGGCAACTCAGCCCACAGGGCCCGCATCTCCGCCGGCGACTTCAGGTAGTAGCCGTCGCCGTCGAACTTGAACCGGTTCGCGTCGGCCATCGTCGAGCCGGACTGGACGCAGAGCAGCACCTCATGCGCGGCCGCGTCCGCCCGCGCCGCGTAGTGCAGGTCGTTGGTGGCGACCAGCGGCAGGTGCAGGTCCTTGGCGATCTTCAACAGGTCGTCGCGGACCCGGTTCTCGATGTGCAGACCGTGGTCCATCAGCTCGACGTAGTAGTTGCCCGCGCCGAAGATGTCCCGGAACTCAGCGGCACTCGCGATCGCCTCGTCGTACTTCCCGAGCCGGAGATAGGTCTGCACCTCGCCGGACGGGCAGCCGGTGGTCGCCAGCAGGCCCTTGGCGTACGTGTTCAGCAGCTCGCGGTCGGCCCGCGGCTTGTAGAAGTAGCCCTCCAGGCTGGAGCGCGAGCCGAGCCGGAACAGGTTGTGCATGCCCTCGGTCGACTCCGACCAGACGGTCATGTGGGTATAGGCGCCACCACCGGACACGTCGTCGCCCGCCGAGTCGGCCGAGTCGCCCCAGCGGACCCGCTTGCGCTCGGAGCGGTGGGTCTTCGGCGTGACGTACGCCTCCAGGCCGATGATCGGCTTGACCCCGGTCGCCTTGGAGGCCTTGTAGAACTCGTACGCCCCGAACAGGTTGCCGTGGTCGGTCATCGCGATGGCGGGCATGCCCATCTCGGCGCAGCCGTTGAACAGGTCGCCCACCCGGGCCGCACCGTCGAGCATCGAGTACTCGGAGTGGACGTGCAGGTGGACGAACGAGTCGGTCCCGGCCGAAGCCGCTCCTCCGCCGCCAGCACCCTCCACCATGACGAGCACGACCTCCTGCGACACGAGACAGCCAACTTCCGCGCGCCGCGCGAGGCGCGGGCCACGAAAACCTACACCCGGCGGCGTTGCCGGTCCGGTGCTGGGGGAAGTCAGCAGACGCCAAGGCTAGTCCTGCCCACCGACATTTCCCGCGACCGACGCGCGCACCTGCTCGCGGGCGGGGGGGCGATCAGGTCAGCCGGGAGCCGGGCGGCGTCACGCCGACCGGCGCTGGCCGCCTCACTTCTCGCAGGCGATGCCGTCCTTGTCGCGATCGAGCTTCTTGTTGGCGTTGTAGAGCGCCTTGCTGGTCTTCGCCTTGGATGCCTTCTTGGTGACCTTGCCGTGCGACCGGACGACGTCCTTGGTACCCGAGGACTTCTTCACGCCGTGCTTGTACGCCTTGTTCAGGGCCGTGCAGTTCTTGAACTTCTTCGCCTTGGTCGCTGCCGCGGCGGTGGCCGGAGCGACGGCCGATCCGGCGGGCGCGACCGCGCCGACGCCGAGACCGAGGCCGGCGGTGACGAGGGCTGCAGCCGCGCCGGCGAGGGCGCGCTTGATGGTGAGCATGTCTGGTCCTGAGGAGTTGGATCCGCGAGCAGTGCCCGCGATGTCGATAGGTGGAGCCCTCACGGTCGCAGCCACCCCGAACACAATCCGGATCCCTCGGGG
The DNA here is from genome assembly GCF_039537205.1 of Microlunatus ginsengisoli. Taxonomy (NCBI): domain Bacteria; kingdom Bacillati; phylum Actinomycetota; class Actinomycetes; order Propionibacteriales; family Propionibacteriaceae; genus Microlunatus; species Microlunatus ginsengisoli. The sequence goes on from NZ_BAABAB010000003.1 coordinate 163,115, forward strand.
AACGTCACCGGATCGTTAGCTGGCTCCCGTCCACGCGAGGCGCCCCGTCGGACACCCCCTCCGAGCGCACCCGCCAGCGCCCGATCCGCAGCCGCGCCTGACCGGAAGACCCCGCCGCGGCGGGAAAATCGGGCCCGGAACGGGTGGATGGACCCCGAAAACCCCGCCGCGGGCGGGTTCTTCCCCGACCAGAGCACTCCCCCAGCAACCTCGCTCGCCTTGCCCCCAGTTCGCTCGACGTCCTTCACGCGCGAAGTAGGTCGAAGCCGCGCGAGGTTGCCTGCCGGGCCGCGTCAGCTGAGGTGAGCTGACCTCGACTCCGGAGGGTGGGCTTCAATCGAGCGCGTCCAGGAAGCCGGCCAGTGCCCGGTTGAACGCGTCCGGGTTGTCCTGGTTGGCGTTGTGACCGGCATCGGGGACGACGTACGAGGTCAGGTTCGGCAGCCCGCGCTCGGCCAGCACGCGCGCATGTCGGGCGACTGCGCCCGCGTCGTCGTGGTCGCCGTGGACCCAGAGCACGGGGATCGCAGGAAACGGGCCGAAACCCTCCCGGCTCACGGCACTGACGACGGCGTGCCAGATCCGCAGGAACGTGTCCTTGTCCATGCCGGCCAGGCAGTCCGCCATGTACGCCTGGACCGGTTCGGTCAGAGCCGCCCGGCGCGCGGCCAGTCGCCGGAAGTTGTCCCAGGGCCACAGCCGGAGCATGGCGGGGGTGGAGCGCAACACGGCGAGCTCGGATCGCGACGCCGGCAGGCTGGTGGCGATCCCGCCGATCACGACGAGTCCGCGGAACCCCTCGGGCCGATGCCACTGGGCGTGCTGGGCGATGTAGGAGCCCAGCGACTGGCCGACGATCAGCGGCCGGCTCAGAGTCAGCTCGTCGACGAGGGCGAACAGATCGGCGACATAGTCGTCGATGGTCGGCGTACCCGGCATCGGCAGGCTGGCCCCGTGACCCCTGGCGTCCCAGACCACGACCCGGTAGTCGCGCCCGAGCAGCAACGACAGTTGGGCGTTGAACATCCGGTGGTCCGCGGTCGCCCCGTGTACCAGCACGACCGCAGGGCCGTCCGATGGTCCCGCGGTCCAGTAGCGGACGCGACACCCCGGGCGGTCGAGCATGCCCTCGGCGAGCGTGGCGGGCGTGCCGAGGAAGTCCGCAGCGTCGGTCATCTGCCCGTACTACACCCGCCGCCGCCCATCCCCATCCGCCGGCTCGGACTCTCCGCCGGCTCGGACGGGCGGGCGCGCTCACATGGTGGTGCCGTCGGTGGCGAGTTCTGGTTGGTGGTCGAGGCGTCCGATTCTGGGGTTGTGTTTTTCGAGGAGCCAGAAGGAGAGGAGGC
>NZ_BAABAB010000004.1:0-27152 GCF_039537205.1 Microlunatus ginsengisoli
ATAATGGATGATGCAGGTTTGAGTCGTGGTGAGTGGCCACACGTTGCTGACCACGTCGGGAAGGCCCTTCAGCCCGTCGCAGACCAGGAAGAACACGTCGTTGACGCCACGGTTCTTCAGATCAGTGAGCACGGACAGCCAGAACTTCGCACCCTCCCCGCCGGTGCCGGCCCACAGCCCGAGAACGTCCTTCTCACCGGCCAACGAGACCCCGATCGCGGCGTAGATGGGCCGGTTCGCGACTTGGCCGTCGCGCACCTTCACCACGATCGCGTCGATGAAGACCGCGGCGTAGACGGCGTCGAGGGGTCGGTTGGCCCAGTCGGTCATCTCCTCCATCACCTTGTCAGTGATCCGAGAGACGGTTTCCTTGCTCACCGAGGCCCCGTAGATCTCGGCGAAGTGCGCACTGATCTCCCCGGTGGTCAGCCCTTTCGCATACAAGGAGAGAACGATCTCGTCGACCCCGGTCAGCCGACGTTGCCGCTTCTTCACGATCTGCGGCTCGAACGATCCGTCCCGGTCGCGCGGGACGTCGATCTCCACCTGGCCGGTGGCTTCGGTCAACACCGTCTTCGGCCGGGTCCCGTTCCGGACATTGGCCGAGTCTCGATCGGCCGGGGCCCGATGCTTCTCGTGGCCGAGGTGCTCGGTCATCTCCTCGTTCAGCGCCGTCTCGAGCACACTCTTGGTGAACTGTTTGAGCAGCCCGTCCGGCCCGGTCAAGGACAAGCCCTGCTCTCGGGCCAGCCGGACCAGCTCCTTCGCCGCCAGCTCCTCCGCAGAGGAGTCCGGCTTACTCTTCTTCGGCACAACCTCCAGTGTCGTCATCACGGCACCTTCCCCGCTGACCATCCATCAGCGCGTTGGGCCGGAAACACCGTTACCGGGACAGTCCCGCGCTATGGGCTGTCCGCAAGCCGTCGGTCCACCGGACGGGCGCCGTCGCCGTAAGCCGACCCGCCTACGGAGATGCTGGGCGTCCGCTATAGCGCCCGGACCATCAGGCGAGCGACGAGGTTGTCCGCTGATCGCTCAGTCGGGTGCGCCGTTGGGGAGGTGCCCAGTGTGGATGCTGACAGCCGCCGGGATCGTCGACAATGAACGCCACGCTCTGCTCGGCCCGGGTTACCGCCACATAGAGGTAGGCGGCGGGCTGCTCGTCAAGCGGTGTTCCTTGTCGAAGCAACTTCATCACGTCGTTCGTTGGATGGATGAGTACGTGCTTGCGACCGAGCCCCTTCGACACACCGATGTTCATCGGTGCGAGGTGGTCGAGCTTGCGTCCCGAGGCAACCGTTCGACGCAGAAGGAGCGGACTGTACTCCCGGACGTAGGCCTCCACGTCCGATGACTTCACAAGGAAGACTCCATCGTGGTCCGTCACAGTGTCGTTCTTCGAGACCGTCGGATCGAACCCTCTGCCTGTGGCGAAGAGTGAGTCAGCGAGCTGAGCAATCTCAGGGCGGCAACGATAGGTGTTGCTCTCCTGGTTGATCGTCAGCCGCTTGGCCTTCTCTTGGGCCTTGAACCAGTCCCAGATCTTCATGAACTTGAATTGCTTGTTCTTGCGCTCACGACTGTTGGTAACGAGGATGGCCTGGCGCACATCGCCAACCATCTCAAGCGGGATCTGCGATGCCATCAGGAGTCGTAGAATCTCCAGGTCCCATCCGCACAGGTCTTGAACCTCATCGATGAAGATTCGGTCGTAGACCCGCTCGAGTCTGCGAACGGGAGCGCCGCCGGCCGCTTCATTCACGCGGTGCGCAATCTGAGCAAGATGAACCTTGCGTACCTCACTCTGCTTGTTGAAGTACCGTCGCCACTCTTCGTTGGCCACACCCTGCTGAGGCTCGCTTTTGAAGTCGAAGCCACGAACGCGCTTGTTCGAGTATGCGAACGGCAGGTATGGACGGACGAAGTGGCCGATCAGGAATGAGAACCACCCACTGACTTCGATGTTGTGGTGGTTCCCGACGTCGGTCGCGAGACGGTTGCCCAACTCCTGCTGGTTCGCCGAGGTGTAGGTCAACACCAAGATCGGCTCATGCGGGTCGGCGGCCGCGCACGCGTCAACGATGCCCTTCGTCTTCCCGGAGCCAGCTACCGCCAGCGTCAGATGGTTGTTGCTAGCCACGGATGAACTCGATCGCCTCCTTGAAGTACAGAGGCGGAGTCAAGGTCTCAGCGGACTCGGCGATACGGAGCGCAGCCTCGGTCTTGGCGTTGGTCATCCAGGTCTCAAGGTCAGCTCGGTCGGTGACTCCCAGGATGCGACGCATCTTGGTGTCGTTCGGATTGGCTGTGAGTATCTGAGGTTCGAGCGTAGTCCCGAGCGTAGGTTCGCCGATGAAGACCTTCCGCCGCGTGCCGTCCACGAGGTCGCCGAGTTCGGTCACTAGCTCCGCTGGCTGCTTGCCGTCGTTGTCGCGAAGCACCGCGCAGTGCTTGTCGACAAGCTGTGCAACTTCGAGGCAACGCGCCAGTGATAGCCCGCGCATCGAGAACACATCAACGCCGTCCTCGATCGGCCGGTGTCCGGTCGTGTCCTTGTAGAACCGCTCGAACAGCATCTCATCGGATGGGCCTTCGACCAGGACGAACTTGTCGGTCAGCACCATGCGCAGCGTGTCGTAACCAGGCAATTTCTTGAAATAGTTGACGGTGTCTTCGGTCAGTCCGCCGAACTTGGCGACCGTGCCACCAGAGACGAGCCGCAGTCCGTCCAGACCGAGGCGATTGAGAACGTAGGAGCTGTGTGTCGTGACGAGCAGTTGCTGCTCGTCCCCGGCCAGGTCTTCGATCCGCCTGAGCAACACGTTGAGACTGGTGTGCGACAGATGATTCTCGGGCTCCTCAACCATCGCTACCCGGGCGCGGTCAGCTTCTCGGCTCATGGCGAGCGCAATCTTGATGGCAGCCTGCTGACCCTGGCCTGCCATCGCGAACGGCAACTCCGAAACGTGTGGCACGACGCTTGAGTCCCACGACCCACGCGAGGACTGATCCATAGCAAGCGAGATGAGCTTGTCATCCAGAGCGCCCCCGAGCTCCTTCATTTCGTCATTGACGGCCTTGAGGTGCTCGTTGGTCATCTGTTCCTTGACTTTGCGGAATGCCAAGGACACCTGTGCCTTCGCCTCAGTCTTCAGGTGGTCGTTCAGGATCTGCCGCAGGTGGTAGTCGACGCCGTTGCTCGACCGGATCGTGCGCGAATCGATGATCGCCGTAGTTAGTTCCTTTGGTCGCGCAGTTAGGACCATGTCGCTGAAGGAGCGCCAGTCGACCCTGTAGTACTCGACCGGGATGATCGCAGTCTCCGATGCCAGGTGGGCCTCGATCTCCGCGGCATACTCAGGGTTCGGCTCGATGCGCAGGCGGACACCGGCGCACTCACGAGTCGGCAGGTCGGAGTTGTGCGCCCCAAGTAGGTGGCGGGCGAATTCGTCGCGATCAGCGAGAAACACTTCAATGTCGATGACTGGTGGCGCAGCCTGCTGTCCACGTCCGCGGGCCTCGAAGAAGCTAGCCACATCATCCCGGTTGAACCAGAAGGGATTGAATTCTTCAGTCGCAGGCCGACCGTTGACTCGACCGGTCAGCGCTAGGCCTATCGCCTCGAGGAGGGTCGACTTCCCCGACTCGTTGTCACCAACAAGGATGTTAAAGCGGGCATGCGGCTCGAAAGTCAGGTCTCTGAACTTCCGATAGCCCCGTATTCGGACCTTCTCGATCATGTCCACGCCTCTTCCGCCAGCGGCGCACCGTTGAGGCGTTGCCGTCCGCAAGCTTGCGCATGGCCTTGTTGACCTTGTCGCCGATGTCGCTCTGCCCGCGGAATGAGACGAGATTGTCGAACGAAGCGCTCTCGGGCACCCCGATGAGGCTGTTCGGGTCGGCCTTGGCCTTGTCCGACATACTTCACCAAGAGCAGCGTCAGGACGTAGTCCTTGTACTGGCTGGCGTCCATGCCACCACGAAGCTCGTCCGCTCCGGCCCAGAGCGCGCTGTGCACGTCCGACTTTTTGAGGACCACCGTCACGCCGCCATCCTCGCGGTCTGGCTGCTTCGGTCCTGGTTTGTCGGTGGGTCGCTCATGCAGCTAGGTCTCCTCCACGCCGCGGTGGACGTGCGTTAATTCTGTGCAAACTCGCACATCAAGATAGCCGTACCGTCTGACACGGGCGCCGTGGGCGCGCCGCTGGAGGTGACGATGTAGGCGAGGATTTGGGGGCGCACCGCTCGACCGACGCTTTCAGTCTCCAACAATGTAACTCTCACTTCACGTTTATCGTGAATTACTCAGAAGGCGCGCTTCTCGGGGGCGCCCCTGTGGGCTCTCTTGGAAGCATTCGCCGAAACCAGGCACGCTGTCAGCACAGATCCCCCACGCTCAATCCGTGACAGCAGCTGATCCGTCCGCAAACCGTCCGCCTTGCGGCGACGGTTGGGAGTGCTCGATTCTATCTTGACGCGCGCTGGGTCCGTCGCCGCATGACCCCGCCCGCGGAAAGGCCCGGTCGGCTGAGGGCTATCCGGCGGCGAAGTGGTGCTCGAGTGCGGGCAGCAGCGGAAGGAGGTCGACGAGCTCGACGAGGCCCCCTGGGCCTTCGGTGAACTGGCGAATCGGCATCGTCAGCGGACCGAACCGTTGCTCGAACGTCGCTCGGAGGGTGGTTGCCCGATCCAGCCCCCATTGTGCGGTCGACGTGGAGCCGCGCAGGAACATGATGGGTGCCTGGCCCACCACGAAGAGCTGGGCTCGTCGACCGGAGGTGTCGGCGGCCAGGTGCACGAGGTCTTGGAAGACTCCACGCTTCCGCATTGCATCGGCTCCCGCCCAGCGGGCGAGTTTGAACTCTGCGACGCGCTTGTTGGTTTGGAGATCGAACGGGCGTGAGGGGTCGTTGCCGGCCGCGAGCGACGGACGGCCCAGCACGACCTCGTCCGAGTCCAGGATGGTCGGAAGGATCAAGCTGATGGCGCTCGCGTGGATGAGGTCATTGATGCGACCCAGGTGTTGTCTGGTGACGACTGCGGCGGCGAGCAGCTCGTGGTCGATACCCGCGCCGGCGATGACTCGCGCCGCCGTCTCTGCGTTGGAACCATCCAGTTCCTGCTCAAGATCACGAATGGCCAGCGTCAGCGGCGCGTTGTCGAGGAAGGTCATCAGTCGAGCGATCTCGCGGCTGAGATCGTCGGTCATGATGACCGAACGAACGTGACAGTGCGCGACGTCAGGTTCACAGCCTCGGTACGCCAGCCGGCAGCCAGCCAGGCGACAGCCTCGGGATGACTCTGACTGTTGGACCACCAAGCAGCATGGTTGTAAGCGCTTGGCGGGAGACCGCCGGGAAGCGCCTCGACCTCGGAGAATCTCGCCCTCCAAGGTGACTGGGCGCGGGCCTGCAGATGCTGACGGAGACCGTCGTACTTCATGATCCGTCCTCCTTACGCGGCGAGCCGGCCAGCTGACCGAGACCTAGCGGCTCGCTGACGACTGCACCCAGTCGATCGCACACTCGTCGACATCACCGTCGCGATTTGGCGATGGGGAGGCCCTCCGGTCGAGGTCACCGGATCTGCCGAAGCCGGTCTTAATTGACCTGGATGGGCCGGCCGGGGATCCGGTCCGGTCACGCACTGTCAAACCTGCGCAGGTCCGTTCCGCGATCAAACCACGCTCGAACCGAAGGGTGGCCGCCGTGATCCAGAACATGGAGCGGCACTCCGGGGCGACGTGCTGAATGCTCAATGCGCGACCATCCGTCATGCTGTCGTGCCACAGTCGGGGAGCAGTGGGCTGGCGTCTCGGGACCAGGACACGGCTAGCTGGTCGCGCGCTCGGGTGGCGGCGACGTAGAGAAGTGACCGTTCACGTAGGAGCGCGTCGGCGACCTCGTCGTCGGAGTACTCGTACTCGGTGAATCCTCTCGGCAGGGAGGCGGCGCTGACTCCGAACAGGAGGACGTACAAGAACTCGGTCCCTTTCGCGCGGTGCATGGTCATCGTCACCGGTGATCCGCTGGGGACGGCTTCTCGATCGACTGAGCGGATGGTGATTCCGCGCTCGGCGAGACCCGCGACGACCCGATCGCGGTCGAGACGATCGCGTACCAGGACAGCGATGGATTCGGGAGGCTGATGATCAGCTTCAGCCTGCTTCAGCCAGCTGCGGATCTGCTCGGCGGCTGCGTCGAGCTCGGCCGAGATCGAGGCGGTTGGCCGCAGGGTGACATCGGGGCCGCCGCGGGCCGAGCGGTAGCCGGCAGAGCTCTCCGTTTCCTCTTCGAGGTCAGTGAACGACCCGGGCGCTAGAACCTGCAACGCGAACCGGAGGTTCTGAGCCGTGGTGCGGTAATTGAGGGCGAGGCGTCGAGACCGGCCCTGGACACCGATGCCGAACTGCTTGAGGGTCACCCGACGTCCGTAGATGCGCTGGTGCGTGTCCTCGGCGATGAAGAGGTCGTCCGGTCCCTGGTCCACGAGGGCACGGCTGAGCTGCCAGTGTGTGGGCGAGAGGTCTTGTGCCTCGTCGATCAGCACGTGGTTGAACGGACGGCTGCCGCCCTTTGCGGCGTCGAGATCGAGGTGTGCGGCGGCGATTGTCGCCGCTTCGGCGAAGTCGATGCTTCCGGCGGCGCGAGCGCTCAACCGGTACGACTCGACCACGTGCCAGACAGCGGTGCGTTCACCGCGGCTCAACCGGATCCCGCGTCCCGGTCGCCGGACGCGAAGGTAGCCGGTCAGATCGACGATCCGGTGCGGCAGGATGACCGCGCCGTACTCGGCGTCGAGAAAGGCAACCGAACGCAGGGAGGTGGGTAGGTTGCCGCCGCCGGCATCGATGGCGTCCTTCCACGCGGCGATCCTGTCGGTGCGTTTGGTGACACCACCCGTCTCGTTTCCAAGAACGGCCGAGCGGGCCGCCCCGATCTCTGCCCCGGCAGTCTTGATGACTGAGCTGGCGACGGCGTCGAGCCCGGCGACGAACACGCCTGGATCACCGAGCGATTGCGCCTGCGCCACCTCGGGATCCAGCTGATGCAGGCTCCTCGACAACTCGGCTGCCAGGTTGGTGGTGAACGTCGTGAGCAGCAGCCGGGCGGCGGGAGATCGGTTGGCCAGGATCGCCGCGCGGTGCACCAAAACCACCGTCTTGCCGGTGCCAGCACCGCCGGTCAGCCGAAACGCGCCACGGTAGGAACGCTCGGCGTAGGCACGCTGTTCGGGGTGCAGGAAGACACGCCAGGCACCGAACGTCCCCTCTTCGATGATCCGGCGCAGCTCGTCGTTGTCCTCGATGAAGGTGTAGCTGATCTTGGCCGCCGGGTGCTCGAAGCCACGCAGCGCCTGCTCGTCCGCGGACTGACCCGTCGGCGCCGTCGGCGGCAGGTCGAGCCCGAGTTTGGCCTTGACCTCGGGAAGCGGGGTACCGGCGGATAGGTCGAGCAGGGCCAAGCCCTGCCACTCGACGGCGTCCGCTGCGAGCTGCAAGAGTTCGTCGTCGCTGGTCGCCGCGGCTGCCCTTGCCGCGAGGAGCGGGTCGAAGCCCAGGTCCTGCAGCTCGGCTGTGGTGTAGCCGAGCACGGGGTGAGCATCGCTGCCGGGCGTCGGTGCTGTTCCGGCCACCGGCGGCTGCTCGGGCCGGATCGCCGGAACCGGCTCGGCAGGCGCGGCGTCGACGACATGGACTTCGCTGACCCCGTTGACCGGGTTGACCTTGAGCACAGTCTTCTGGGCACGCTCGATCGCGTCGTCGTGGTTCCAGACGCCGATGAAGACGTATGCGGGCTGTGACGGGCCGTCGAGGCGGAACAGCACTGCCCGGTACTGCTGGGTCACCCTGCCCGTCCGGACGCGAGGGTCCTTGGCGTTGGTGATGGGTTCGATGTGCAGACCTGGTGACGCGTCGTTCTCGGTCAGCTTCTCCAAGAAGGCGTAGGTGTCCCGGCGCAGGTCCTTCGCCAGCTTGGTGACCGGCTTTCCCATGATCAGCGTGCTACTCGGCATTCGCCGCCTCGCTCTCCTTCATCGCGGTGACCACGTCGTCCACCGTGGCGGCCACCAAGCGCCAGCGCAGTTCCGCGAACTCGGCAGCGAGTTCGTCGTCGACGTTCTCGAAGAGGACCGCAACACGCTGATCGGGCCAGCTGAAGTCGACCAGCAAGCCCTCGATCTCCGCGCCCACCTCGGCGGGCGGCGGGAGTGACGACGCGGCCAGGGCCAGCACCAGCTCACGCTGGGCGGCGTCGGCGGCGGCCGCCAGGACGGGCCGCCATCCGACGGGAACGGCGATCTCGCGGGTCGAGTCCGGCACGCGACGCAGCGTGGTGCCGACTGTCGACATCGTCACCCAGTCGATCGGTTGTGTGCCGAGCTGGAGCGCGTTGCCGAGGCTCAGCCAGGCCTGCCACGACGACCGGAAGTCGTGATGATCGACGGCTGCGGGCCGGTCGTCGAGCACGACGGCTGTCTCGATCAGCGAGCCGACGACCCGAGTCAGCACACCCACAGCGCCGGTGTGCCACCAGTAGCCGGCCGCCGAGCCACCGGCAGCGTTGCCCGCGAGCCGTGACCCGGCCGCCGACGCCAGCGGCCCGGTCGAATCGACGGTGCAGACCTCGGACTCCGCGGCAAGCATCATCGGCACAACGTGGGCGAGCGCCTGCTGGACGTCGGCTTTCGGAGTCTGCAGCCAGGCCCGGATCACTGCCAGCGGGCCTTCCTTGACCCGAGGCAGCCAGCCGACGATGCTCGGTGCCTGACGGATCAGCCCACCAGCCGCCCGCTCGGACCACCACCGGGGGAGTGTTCCGACGGTGCTGTCGTCGAGGTCGGCCGCCACCACCGACACGACGAAGTAGCCGGCGTCACGGAGGTTGGTGCGTTTGGTCGCGTCGGCCGCCAAGATGTCGCGGTGCGCGGGCGAGGCGTGGAAGGCGTACCCGTCGGTGAAGATGGCCATCTTCGGCACGTTGGTGTCGGTGCTGCTCAAGACGAAGTCGGGCTTGGAGTCCAGCACGTTCACCTGGGGCTCCAGCAGCCAGGTCCGCGAGCCCGGGAACACGACTTGGACCGTTGTTCCCTTGGGTCCGGGCAGTTCGGTCACGGTCGCCGATAGTCCTTTGGCGAGATCGGTGAAGGCGCGTCGGAAGTACAGCTCCAGATGCGATTCCAGCGCCTTCGCCGGTGGCGGCTCGGTCTCGGTGCACGACCAGGCCATCTCCTCGGGCGGTTCGCCGAACCCTGTGCCCTCGGTCAGGATCTGCCGCAGGTGACGTTCGGCCGACGCCCGCGAGACGAGGTCGGGCCGGCTCGGCGGGGCGAACGGCAGCAGGCAGCGGTGACAGGCGTTGCGCCCTTCGTCCTGACACGGACAGGCCGCGACCAATTGCCAGGCCGCGCGCATCAGCTCCCACACCCGCTGCGGCCTGGCGAACTCGGCCAGGTATCCGGTTCCGCCGGGGACGAGATCGTGCAGCAGCAGGGCGGTGCGGTTGTCCCCGCCGGGGCTGGGGTCCACCGCGGTCAGCACGCCGATGTGGTCCGGCGCGCCGCCGAAGCGTTCCCGCAGCCCGAGCAGGATGGCGGCCTCGAGGCTGGGCACCGCATGACCGTCGCTGAGGCTGACCGACCAGGGCAGCGGCATGACCGCGCCCTGGGTGATCAGGGTCCGGCTGAGCACGACCGACTCGATGTGCTCGGTGGTGGCGGTGCGGTATCGGCACCATGCGCGGTGCTCGTCGGGCCGGTTGGCCCTCGTGGTCTGGTCGAGGACGCCGCAGCCGACGCAGAGCCGGAACAGATTGGCCGGCAGCGTTTCGCCGGCGATGCTGCGTTGGGCGCCGATGCCGGTTCGCCGACCGACGTTCAGCCAGCGCAATGTGAGCCGACGCAGATACCGCACTCCGAATCCGCCGCCCTCGACGAACCAGCGGCGACCCACGTACGCAGGGTCGATGTCGGCGGCGGCGACAACCGAAAACCGGGCGCGGCGGCGCTCCTCCCGGCGATCGTTGATCCGGGCCTCGTCGCGGTGGGCCTGTGCCGAGACCCGGGTCAGCTCGACCATCTTGAAACGCTGCCCGGCATCCCCGATCGCGCCGCTGCCGCACCGTGGGCAGGTTGACACCGCCGGGAGGCTACCGGCCGACGGCGAGCCCGACGACGAGGGGCCCGATGAGGAGGTCCCTGACGTGGACGAACCGAGCTCCTGGGCATAGCCGCAGGCCGCGCAGAGTGCCCAGTCGCGGATCGCTTCGGCGTCGGTGCCCAGGTCGACGGCGTCAATCTCGATCTCCATCCCCTGGGCGTAGAAGGTGGCCCCCGGGGCGAACTCGCGCAGGGCCAGAGCGGAGGAGCGGCGGTGGTTGATCGGTGAGGAGTCCCACTGCTGCGTCTCCGGATCAAGCCAGCTGACGGCGACATCCAGCGTCACGCTGTCCGAGAGCAGGGTGTAGTTGGGCAGCAGCCCGTACTCCTCCAACACCTGAATCCAATACGTGCCGCGCTGGACCGCGAGCGCCGCTTTCGTCTGCCGCAGCGACGCCTCGGCCGCCCGGGCCGCGCGTTGGTCGTCCTCGGCGGCCGTGGTGGCGGCGCGCTGCTGCAGTTCGGGTAACGCCTGTTCGATGGCCTGCCGGCGATAGCGAAGAGACTCGACCGCCTGCTGCCATTCCGCGGCCGCCGCGATCACCTGCTGAGCCAGTCGGCTGCTGTACGGGACGCCGGGCTCGGCGGTCGCCCAGGCGCGCAGGCGCTCCACTGTCTCGTCGGTGAGCCCGTCGAAACGGTCGAGAAAGGCCGCCAGCAGGCCGTGCGTGCTCGACTCCGCGAGAGTGATCAGCTCGCCCAGGAACGTGTCCGCAGCCGGGGTCCGCATGGCGGCCGTGGCCCGTGCCGGGTGTCGCGCCTGCGGGTCGCGGGCCATGGCGTCGACGAGCGAGGCGAGGTACTGGCGGCGCAGGATCTCCTCGGCGTTCAGGTACGTCGCGGGCGGCCGGACCGGTCCGTCGATCAGCGACTGGGGCTCGGCCAGCCGTGGCAGGTTCACCCCACGGCCGGTGACGAAGACCAGGTCCAGTGCATTGCCGGTGAGCCGGCCCGCCCGCCCGATCCGTTGCAGGTACGACGAGACGGTCCGCGGCAGGGAGGCCAGCACGACGGCGGACAGGTCACCGATGTCGATACCCATTTCGAGCGTCGGCGTCGCCACCAAGACGTTGGGCACGCTCGGGTCGTTCCCGCCCGCCTTGAAGCCGGTCTCATACGCCAGCCGTAACTGGTCGTCGAGCAGGCTGGTGTGCTCGCGGGCCACGATCCGCCGCATGTCGGTATTCGCGTAGAGCTGGCGGTAGTAGTTGTCGATGGCCTCGGCTCGTTCGAGGTGGCCACCGCACCGCACGAGCGGACAGGGCGCACCGTCGAGCTGGGCGGTCGTCGTCCGGCTGCCGTACTGCTCTGTGCCGCAGATTGAGCACCGCAACGAATAGTCACCGCGCAGGTAGGCGGCGGTGTCGGTCGCCGCGACGGTGACCAGCGTCGGTGAGATTCCGTACGCCGTCCCGCCCGTCTTCGTCGTCACCGCGCTGAGAACACCGGCCCGGTGCAGCCGATCGAGCAGCGCCCGGGCAAGGCGGGCTCCATGCCCCGCCTCGACTCCGAGCACCCGCCCGGTCCACCGTGCGAACCAGCTCTGCGTGCTCGTCACCGGGTCGAGCAACACCTCAGCGCGGCGCTCGACCCGGGCCCCTACCCGCGGAAACGCCGGTGCGGTCCGGCCCGTCGGGAACGCCGGCATGCCCTGATCGCGGGCCCGACCACCCCAAATGAAGAACCGGTTGCCATCGTCGTGGACGTAGCGTGACAGCCAGTCGTGGTCGATGGCGCCCTGGGTACGCAGCCGCTCCAGGATGCCCCGAACCCAGGCCAGCACCTGCCTGTCGTCGGGATCGCCACCGGGGATTGCGGGCTGGTCGGCCGCCCGGTCGCCATAGGTCAGCGCAGCACGGCCCATGACGAGAAGAGAGGCCGGACTGCCGGCGTCGACCTCGACGGCCACGGCACCGGTCGCCTCGAGGGTGCGGCCAACCCGGGAGTGCACGCCGAACTCGCAGACGACGTCGAACAGCAGCCGGCGGCGTACCCATTGCCGGGTGGTGTTGGGAATCTCGGCGAACCGGTCCTTGGCCCAGAAAGGATCGAAGCGTTGGCGGCCGATCGTGTCGGGCGGAAGCAGCCGGTATCGCCGGAACCGGTCGTCCCCGGCTTGTCGGATGATCTCGTCGGCGACCAGGTCGAGGCTGATCGGGTGGGTGTCGATCACCCCCCGGATCGCGGACCGCAGTGTGAGGGTGTGCGAGCGGCTCTCGACGAATCCCGCGCGGTGCGCGGCATCCTGGACGCTGTCGGTGAAGACGAGCGCCTTCTTCTCACGCGGATCGATCTGTTCGGCGCCGAACAGGGCCGAGAGGGTCACCGACAGCAAGGTGGCGATCGCCGAGCCGAGGAACCGGATCCCGTCGACGCGGTCGCACGCCGGGCAGCGGTCGTCTTTCGAGTCGGCGTCGGGATCCTCGACCAGGCGCAGCACCGGCAGCACCCGTCCTTCACGGACCAGGTCTGACTGTTCGGCCGGTGGTGCGCTGAGCAGCTGCTTGTCCTTGGTGTCGAACCAGGCCAGACCACGAGTGTCGGCCGCGGCCGCCGCCTCACGGGCAGCGAAGATCAAGGCCCGGAACCGGCCCTCCCGCGCCGCGTGATGGCTGCGGATCTCATGGGCGTCCTCGACACCGAGATTGCTGCCGGTCGGAGCCAGCTCGACACCCCAGCCGGAACGCCCGCAGTGCCGGCAGTAGATCGCCGGATAAGCAGGACGGCCGGTGTCGGCGTCCACCGCATCAACCGCAGTGGCCGGCACCACCCGCCCATCGTCGCTCCACCGGAACGCGGGAACCCCCATGGCCACCCGGTCGATCCGGCTGAGCTCCCGCACCCACAGGTGCGTCTCGACGCTGATGAAGCCGCGGCCGATCTCGGCGCGCAGATAGCTCAGCGCCTCGATCAGGGATGAAACGAAGCGCACACCCTCAGCGCTGTCACCGTCCGGTCCGAAGAACGCGACCGCGGCCTGGCCGAGCGGAATCGCCTGTCGGGCGGCCTCGACGAGGCGCTGAACCTGAGGATGTTCGACGATCAGCTTGGCGTCGCGCAATCCGGCCGGTGACCATTCATCGAGAAGGTCCGGCGCACCGATGATCAGCGGCCTGGTCCGCTCGGGGGTGAGCAGGTCGAGCAGCCGCTCGACGAGAGTCTCGACCCGATCCGCGCCACCGCCATGCGACATGTCGCTCACGAACTCGGCAGCATCGGACAGGGTGATCACCGGGCTCGCTGTGGTGATCAGGTCGTCGTCGGGCTCCGGGGAGGTGTTCACCCATTCAGACAGCGACGTGCGCGACTCGGTCACCACCGCATCGGCACCGAACGTCTCGCCGAAGATCGTGCCAGCGAAGTCGATCATCGCGCTCGGGTCGCCGGTGTCACCGAGCGTGGCCGAGGTGGCCACCGGGGTAACTCCGGCGAGCGGTCGACCGAGCGGGTCGACGCGACCGTAGCTCGTCATGGCGAGGCCGAGCCTCCGTAGCAGCATGGCCACGTCGGTGCCCTGGGCACCGTCGTAGGTGTGGAACTCGTCCAGCACGAGATAGGTCAGGCTGTGGGCGCTCTGGCTCCACAGTGGCTGGTCCTCGTAGCGTAGGAGCAGCTGGTCGAGCATCTTGTAGTTGGTGAGCAGGATGTCTGGCGCGGTGTCGCGGATGATCTCCCGATCGTTGATCAGGCCCTCGGCACTGACCATGGTGCGCTTGGTGGCCTGTTCGCCGGTGTACAGCGCGGCGGTCACTGTGGACAGAGCCGGGTCGGCCGTGATCAGATCCGCGAGACGTTGTGCCTGGTCATTCGCCAGTGCGTTCATCGGGTAGAGCAGCAGGGCTTTCGTGCCGGTGATCCCCGCTGCGCGGGCCCGGAGCACGTGATCGAGGATCGGGTAGAGGAATGCCTCGGTCTTGCCCGATCCCGTGCCGGTGGTCACCAGGGTCGGCCTTGGGCGTTGGAATCCGCCGTCCTCGGCCCTGCTGGAGAGCCGGCGAAAAGCCTTGGCCTGGTGGCCATACGGGCGGAAGCCGTCGGGAAGCCAGCTCAGGATCGATTGCCAGCCAGGATCGGCCGTACGGAACGGCAGCCGTAACCGAACGTAAGGGCCTCGGAAGATGCCGTCCTGCTCGTGACGGAGAAAATCCTCCAGTGCCACCTGCGCCTCAGCGTCGGCCAGCGCGAACGTGGTGCGCAGATAGTCAACCAGCGCCCGCTGCAGGTTCTCCGCCTCCGCGGTTGGCAGCAGCCGACTCACTGCGCCTCCGCCTGCTTGACCCTCAGCCGTCGTTCGAACTCGGCATAGGCGGTCCGCATGTCCTCCTCGCGGTCGTACGTCCGGAACGGCAATTCGTAGACGTAGGTATTGCCTGCCCGGTTGGTGTCGGTGCGGTCCTCCTCGGTGGTTGAGTCACCCTTCTTTCGCCACGCATTAAGCACGCGGTTCGGCACCAGCCGACCGTTCCCGTCGTAGGTGTAATCGCGGTGGTCATACCCGTAGAGCACCGCGAACTGCGTCCGGTAAACGGTGCACAACTCTTCAGCGGTTACGCCGAGCATAAGCGCTACTAGCACGTCGATCTCCACTTGTGCCTGACGACGGTCAAGATCGATACGCAGAGGAACAGCGCAATCCCACTCTGGCGAATCGTTTTCAAACTGTTGAGTGTTAAGCCGCGAGGCCCAAAGTGCGGCATAGTCTTCAGACATACACGATAGGCGCAATACCCGTAATCGAAGCCACTCAATTCCCTCGCCTTGCGCCAATGGAAGGCGAGACATCGTTGATCCCGTAATTGCCGACTTGGGGGCCGCCCGAACCATGAAGTCGGCGAGCAACGAGCTCGCTGAGGCGGCAGCGTCCACGACATCATGTAGGCTCGACGCACCACCCAAGGAATTCACGCCGTGAATATGCGCCGCGCCGGGTGGGATTATTGCGGAAATCAAGGTCCGTTCGCCGGTATTGTTTGCCATGGCACGCCAGGCCAGTCGGTAGTGGTCACGGGCGGCGATCTTGCCCTTTTCTCCCCAGTGCGTGTAAAGAGCTTCGTACGTTCTGGGATCACCGGCGGGCTTGTAGGCGGTGACCGGGACGGCGTCGGGTTCGAGCGTTTCCAGGTCGACCGCTGACCAGTCCCTGTGACTAAGCATCGACTTGTTCGGAATCTTGTAAAATGGGTTATTTACATGCAGGTGCGGACCTTGCAGGATCACATCATCCCAGGACTCCGGCTCGCCCCACTCCTGGACGAATCGACCCTTCTCGCGGTCGGTCTTCTCGTTCCAGCCTGCGGAGAACTGCAGCCCGAGCGATCCCAGCCGTGGGGCGCGGGCCAGTTTGGCGAGAACTCTCGCCACCGCGCTATTGACGGTGTACAACATTCGTGTGTGGAGGATCGGAACTTCCGGAGACTCTAGCACTTCGTGCCAGGTCACAAGTGTTTCTTCATCGACTCTAGTGATTCGACCGGCATGCGGGCGCATGTCCCATGAACCATCGTCTCCTTTGAACCCCGGTGCTGGGCCACTTCCGTCGTGAGCGAGCGATCTTTCGATCGTGTCGGGCTGATAAAGGCCGGACGCGTTCAGGAACGAGACTGATCGAGGCGCGGAATAGACGTGCACGCCATAAGTTACCAGGTTGCCGATATCAAATAGGTGCAACTCGTTGACAAATTGCCAATGGCGCCGAATGCGCGTGTATGTCTCCCACCGTAATGGGCCCGCTCTGTCGTCGGTAAAGTGCGTCTCGGGATGGATGAGCCCAATGGCGCCACGTGGCGAGACGTGCGCCCAGGTCTGGGCCATGAAGCAGCGGTAGAGATCGGGGCGTAGTCCCGCCAGAACCGGGTAGTTGGTGGCATCGCTCACCGACTCGCGTATCGCGACGACGTCAGTCGTGCCTGCTGCAACAAGATCAACGATGCTCGGTTCCCGCAGCGTCTCGGCACGCTTGCGAGCCCGATCTGTCTCGCTCGGCTTGACGGCCAGCTGCCACCAGGGATCACCTTCGGCGAGAAGGGCGTCGACGTCCGCATCCGGTCGTACCCAGGGCGGGTTACCGACCTGCAGGTCGAAGCCGCCGCGGGCGAAGACGGTGGCGAAGTCGAGGTGCCAGTGGAAGAAGCCCTGCTGGTCGGCGACCTCACGGCAGACGGTTAGCCACGGATGATCGTCAAGTACCTGCTCGATTGGCTTCGCCTGGGCGAACCCGAGGTCGGTGCCTTCCGCCTCCGCTAAGGCGTCCCAGTCTCCGGCGGCGCCGAGGGTGCTCATGCCCGCCTTGCGGAGCCGTTGCGGGTCACGCCCGACGATCGCTTGCAGTGCGTTTATCCACTGGTCGAGCGTCGGCGGTGCGAGTCGTGTCTTGGGGTCGGATTGGGCGCCGTGCAGCGGCCAGTACCACAGGGCGCACCAGGCGTCCATGATCATCCGCAGTCGGCGGTAGGCGGCGTTCGGATCGGCAAGTGACTGCTCGATTTGCTCGCGGCTGACGCTGGTGCCGTGGGGTAGCACAGTCCGTCCCCACAGTTCGATGTCGCGGCGGGACTCGGCCTCGGCGATCACCAGTCTGCGATAGGCGATCTGCCACAGCACCTCGACCCGCCGACTGATCTCGACCAGGGCGTCCAGCTGCGTCTTGCTCGGCTTGGCCTTGATGGTCTTGCGCCATTGCCGCACGGCGGCCCAAGCGGCGGTGCTGAGTTCCTGCGCCTCCTTCGCCTCGGTGGTGGCGCCCCACCCAGCGGCGGGGAGCAGGAAGTGGTGGATGCGTCCGTCCACCCCGCTCACCGCCTCGTTCCGATCGACGGCCGTGGCGAGGTCGCTCATCGGCACATCGCTAGGCGGTGCGACGAGCCAGCTCTTGTCGTTGCACTGTGCGCGGGTGTACACCGCGTGTCGGGCACCGATCAGTGAGTTGCCGCGTCGCAGTCGCAACCCAAACCATGGGGCCTGCAGGCCGGCCGCCATGGTGTCGAGCCAGAGCGAGATCTCGGCGAGCTCGACGGCGGTGGCGTTGAGGTCGACTCCGTACACCTGGTGCAGTGCCAGATAGGCCTTGACCCGCTGCAGTTCGTCGCGGTAGCTCTCCGGCGGGACGGTCTCGCCGGTCTCGACCTCGCGGCGCTTCAGGTACTCCGCGCCGAGCTGTCGCACGGCCTCGATCGCGAACGCGCCGGAGCCGAGGGCCGGCTCGCAGACCGTGATTTGGAGGATCTCCTCGGAGCTCGTCGTCGTGCCGTCCTGGTCGAGCAGCTCGGCCAGGGCCTGGCCGACGGTGAACCGGGTCAGCACCTCCGGCGTGTAGTACGAAGCGGACTGCTGGCGCTGGCGGCCGGAGAGTCGGTAGACGAAGCTGCCGCGCGGGTGGCGGACCGGAATCTCCTCGCCGGTGACCTCGTCACGTTCCTTGACGAAGTCGCTCAGCGCGATGCCGTCGGCCCGGTCGCTCGGCACGACCCAGGAGCCCTTCTCCGCGTTGCCGCCCTTGGCCACTTCGAAGAGGTCGGTCTCGGCGAAGAAGCCCGTGAAGGACATCAGTCCCTCGTAGACCGCGCCCAATTGGTTGATGCCGAGGTCTACGTAGGAGATGAAGCCACGGTCCTTCCCCGCCTTCTCCTTGCTGAGCAGCAGTCTGCGGAGCACGTCACGGAGTGCGGCGTTGCCCAGTCCGACGTCGTTGATGAGCGCGGTGGCCTCTGGACGGAAGAGGTCGGCGCGGAGGCTGTTGAACTCCAGTCCCTCGAGGTTGGTGTCCGGAGACTCCTCGGGCTCGACGTCATTCGATCGACCCGTGGCGCGGGACGCCGGTGTGCCGTGTCCGCTATCTACCAGAGTGAACAGTCGGGACAGCGATTTGTAGAAGTGCGCGCCCTGCCGCGCTCGCTCGGTGGTGAGCTCGACTAGGACCAGTTCGCGCAGTCGGTCGAGGCCGTAGCCTTGGCCGTACTCCGGCGCCTTCACGGGCAGCAAGCCGAGTTCGGGTGACGCCTCGGCGAAGAGCAGGAACAGGATGCGATAGAGGAACCGCAGTGATTGTCGGGCGAGCGGCTGGGCCTGCTCGGCCGGAAGCGGCGGCGACCCCTGCTGGGATCGCCGGACGACCACCTCGTTGGCGATGATCTCGACCGAGCGGCGTACGCCCTCGCGGAGGTCTTTGTTCACCCCGACGGTGTGCTTGACTGAGTCGGCCAACACCTCGGACCACCAGATCTTTCCGTCGGCGTCGGGGGCGAGCGACTGTGCCGCGATACAGGTGAGGGCGGTGTCGATCTCGCCACCGCGCTTGGTCTCGTTCCGCTCGGCTACCAGTTGCAGGTCGACACCGAGGTAGCGTCCCTCCGGCCACCGGTCGGCGTCTGCGACCACAAGCCACCGGCCGGCGAGCACCAGGGCGAAGGCCGGACCGTTAGGCGCGACGAAGAGGGTGGAGAGTAGCTCGGCCGTTGACGTGATCTTCTTATCGTCGTCGGTGAGATAGGTCTGCCGCAGAGTGTCGCTGGCCCGGTCGGTGATCTCCTCGAGGTCGGCGATCGGATTGGCCGCGATGATCACAAACGGCTCGCCGGCGACGCCGGGGCTGCCGAAGAACCGGGCCGGTCCGTGCTCGCGGACAGTGAATTCGCCGGTGCGATAGCCGAGCATCTTTTCGATGTCGGCGTACAGCGGCTCCAGCTCGGGTCGTGCTGCTCCGTCGCTGTCGTAGAGCGCTGCGAGGCTAGTCTCCCAGTCGGATCGCTTGGAGGTGAAGCGCGAGCGTACCGAGGCGGGGCCGACGTCGTCCCACTCCTTGCGGCGGGCTTGCACCAGCGCGTGAAACGACTCGTTGCGGCTGTCCGCGGTGAAGAAGTGCTCGCTGATCCAGTCCTCGACGACCACCAGCGCTTCGCTGCGCGCCATTAGCTCACCGCCTGCACGGGGTGGTCCGGTGGCAGGACCATGATCAAGGGCCGGACCAGCGCGCGGTCGGGAGCCAGCCCTTCGGCTAGTGCCCTCTCGGCATTGACGCCGACCCGGCGCTGCTTGATCGCCGGCGTTTGCTGCAGGTGTTGCGCGGCGTCGGACCAGCTGCTTGCGCGGTGCTGCCACGCGTCGATTCGGCGGGTGGCATCGGCGGCGGCGGTCGCGGTCAGCGTCTCCACCTCGACCTCTCCGGCCCGGACCGCCGCCGTCAGCAGAGGCTGTAGACGGTCGATCCCGGCGACGGGCCCGGGGTTGTGGGCCGAGCCGTCGAAGCCGAGGGCGATCGCTGCCTCGGCGACCGATGCGTACACGGTGGTGGGGGTGAACGCCAGGTTGGCCGGGTTGGGGAACTCAACGGCCAACACACTGGAGGCGACGATCTGCCCACGACGGTTGGTCAGCGTTCCCCACAACAGCACCGTCGGATGTTCGACCTCGCCGCGCACCACGAACACCTGGTGCCGGTCGAGAGTGTTCAGTGCGCGGTCTGCAGCCCAGTCCAGGACCGGGTGTAGCGGTGCGAGGTAGTGCGCCTCGGGCCAGCTCGTACCGCCCTGCCCGTCCGGAGCTTCCGCCCGAGCGTCGTCCAGTGATTGCCGGCCGCGTAGCTCGGTGACCGCCAGTGTCAGCCGGGTGTCCACCCGGCGTTTCCGCAGGTAGCTTGCCGGAAGCACTCGCAACCGCTGCCGCAGGTCGGGCGGTGGGTCGAGCCCGACCACGCCGTGATCGAGATGCTCACGCCAACCGACCCCGCCGCCTCGCTCGTCGGCCTCCGGAGTCATGTAGATCTCGACCAGCGCGTCTCGCAGGAAGTCGACGTCAGTGGGGTAGAGGGTGTCGATACCCGATGCAGCCGTGATCGGCGCATCAGTGTCGGTCGGAGACGTGGCGGTCGGGGAGGGTGTGAGGCCGGCCAGGAAGGCAGCAATCGGGTCGACCTCCGTTACCGCGCTCGGCTCGACCACGGCATCGTCGAAGTCCCGCTGTCCGGCCAGCACCCTGGCCAACTCGTCTTCCTCGAGTTGCACCGAGTACTTGCCCATCAGGCTCGCAACATCACCGAGTGCGGCGTGGGCGACCTGCTCGCGCTCCAAGAGGCGGGACAACACCCGAAGATCTCCGGCGAAACGCTTGTTGTCGGGGCGCAGCAGCAGGGTCGTGATCTGAGGCCGTGTCCGCTGGCCGTACCGGTCGATCCGGCCGTTGCGTTGCTCGATCCGGATCAGGCTCCACGGGATGTCGAAGTGGATCAGCTCATGGCACTGCAGATGCAGGTTGACGCCTTCGGAGGCGATGTCACCGGTCACCAGTAGTCGTATCGGTGAGGCGGACAGCTTGAACGACTCGACGACCTCCTGCTGACGCTCGTCGCTCAGGCCACCGTGCAAGGTCACGACCGCGTCGCTGGTCAACCCGAGATCCGCCGCCAGCCCGTTGCGCAGCCATTCGAGCGTCTTGACCCGTTCGGCGAAGATGACCGCCCGTGTCGGCGAGTCGGCGGCGACCCCGATCCCGCGGAGATAGTCGACGAGGCGGGCGTACTTGGCGCCGCGGTCATCCAGACATCGCTCGTTGAGTTCGGCCAGCCGGTCCAGCGCTGCCCTCTCCCGCTCGCCCTCGGACCCGCTCTTGAGCCGGTGCCGGCGCTCGGTGATGGTCTGACTTAGTGCGGCCGGCGAGGACAGGAATGCCTTGGCCAGCGTCCAGGGGAACAGCGTGGACGCCGCACCGGAGTAGGCGCTTCGCCCCGACGGGGGGTGCAGCCATACCTGGTCAAGCTCGTCGGCCACGTCGTTCTCGGCCGGGGACGCGTCGACCAGAAAGTGTTGCGGGTCGCGGCGTTGCGCCCAGTCGTCACCGACGACCGAGGCAACCTCGTCGCTGTGGCGATGGCGTCGGACAACGAGCCGAGCCACCTCGGCGGTGTTCAGCTCGCCGTCGGCGGCCACGGCGGTGGGTTCGAGCAGACGGATCAGCTCGGCAAAGGAATCGGCCCGGCCGTTGTGCGGGGTGGCGGAGGCGAGGATCAGCGCGTCGGTGTTGGGTGCGAGCACGCGGGCGAGCTTGTTGTTCTGGGTGGCGGAGTTCGTGACGTTATGCGACTCGTCGATCACGACCGCATCCCAGCGATGACGTCGAAGATCCTGTACGAATCGGTCGCGCTTCAGCGTGTCGATGCTGATGATCACCCGCTTGAAGTAGGTGAACGGGTTGCGGGTCGCGGGCAGCTCCTGCCGCACGCGCTGCACGCCGAGCGAGTCCAGCCGCACGAACGGCAGCGCGAACCGCGTCCACAGCTCGTGCTGCATCTGCTCCAGCACGTGCTTGGGACACACGATGAGTACGCGATCCGCCCGGCCCCGGCGTGCGAGCTCGCTCAGGATCATGCCGATCTCGAGCGTCTTGCCCAAGCCCACCGCGTCGGCCAACAAGATGCGGGGGCGAAGGTTGTCCGGGTCGAGCGCCTGCCGGGCCGCGGCCTGCTGGTAGGCGAGCTGGTCGGCCAGCGCGCCGGTGGAAACGGTGAGGCGCGGATCGGACAGCGGGACCGGCGTCTTGCGGATCGTGGCGTCGAGCCACAGGCGGGCTCGACGGTAGCTGGGGGAGTCGTCGGCCACCAGTGTGGCCGTGGCCGGATCCTGCACCTCGATGTCATCGAGCGACTCGTAGAACGAAGCTGTGGTGCCGCTCACGAGCTCGGACAGGCCCTGCACCTGGACCAGCTGACCGTCGGTCGTCTGGTCGAGAGAGGTCACCAGCCATTCCTCATCTCGGACGACTACGACCGATCCGGGGGCGATCGGGGAACCCATCACCCAGCGGTCTCCTCAGCATCTCCCCGAGCCACACTGCACATGAACCAGGAGTCTAAATGGGCTCACTGGGCCGCGTGGCGTCCACCTGACTTTGGCACGGATCGCGAATCTATGTCGGCCGTGCTGCCCAGGGAACGCTGCTCGGCGTGGCGGATGCGTTCGCGCCGCTGCGAGCCTCGGGGCACCTCGGCGTCGGCTATTCGGCGTCGGCTGTCGGGGTGACGATGCCGTTGAGTGCCCGGTAGGTGCGGTTGGCTGCGGCGGAGCGTCGTTGTTCGGTGGCGGTGGAGTCGATGTAGGCCTGGCTGGTGGTGAGGGAGGCGTGGCCGAGGAGGGCCATGATTTCGCTGGCGGTGGCGCCGTCGTCGGCGAGCCGGGTGGCGTAGGTGTGCCGCATCGCGTGGACGAGGGCGCCGGGGGAGCGGCGGTCGCCGACGCCGGCGGCGCGCATCGCGGTGTCGGTGAGGTAGCGCAGACCGCCCCGCTGCATTGGGTTGCCGTGGTGGTCGACGAACAGCGGACTACGGAGTCCGATCCGCCGGGACGGGAATCGGGCGCGCCGGGTTCCGAGGTAGACGTTGATCACCGCGTCGAGGGTGTCCTCGATCGGGACTGAGCGGGACTTGCCGCCCTTGCCGGTGACGTGGATCCGCCGCTCTCCTGGGGTGCCGGTGATGGAGCCGACGGTCAGGGAAAGCAGTTCGGCGGATCGCAGTCCGGTGAGCAGCAGGGTGGCGAGCACGGCAAGGTCGCGTTCGGGCCAGGGTTGTCGGGCGTTGCTGCGGGGGAGGGCGGCGGATCGGAGCAGGGTTTCGGGGGTGTCTTCGCCTTGCAGCGGCTTGGGGGCGCTTTTGACCCGCCGCGGCCGGGGGACTGCTGCCATCGGGTTCCCGGCCAGCACGCCCTCGGCGACCAGGAAGGTCAGGAACTGGTTCCAGGTCGACCAGCATCGGGTGATGGACGCCTTCGCGTGGCTGGTGGCGAAGACACCGAACGCGTCCCGCAGCACCGGTGCGCTGAGCTGATCGACACGCACCTCGTCGACATCTCCGCCGTCCGCGATGTGGGTGAGGATCGCGGCCAGGTCGCGGCGGTAGGCGGCGGTGGTGTGCGGGCTGTCCTTCAGCGACCGTCGGGCGGCGAAGAACCGGTCGACCAGCGGCGTCACGGTGGTTATGTCAGGTACACCCGCGGTGGTCACCGATCGCCACCGATCGGCGTCGGGCACCGTGTCGACTGCTTGGCCGGATCACCCGACCACCACGCCGGTCCAGGCTCGCCGGGGCAGCGCCGCAGTCCGGTGCAGTCGATGATCAGGAGACACACACCTCGGAGCGTCTCAGACGCGGGCCGCCGGCCGCGGAGGACACGCCGAAAAGTGCTGCATAATACCGATTATGCAGCAGTCCGGGGTGCGAGCGTCGAGACGCGTCCACGAGCACCCGCATGGAGCGGGCGCCTCTCAGCGAATGTCGCCTGGACGCTGATGTCATTTCGCAGCGCCGAGTACCACGGCCGCCGGGCACCCCGCGAGGTCCGTTGATCAACGACCATCCGACTTCTTCAGGTCGAGTCAGCTAGGCGTCTCGCTCGAGCACGAAGGTGAACAGTGGCTCGCCGGCCGGGAAGGCGACGAGCCCGTCCGGCACCGTCTTTCCGTTCATGATTCCCATGAGCGTGTCCTCGTCCACGCGCTTGAAGTGGTCGAACACCGGGATGCCGTCGTACACCATGGTCGCCGTGTATTCACCTCTGAATTCGATCATCCACAGGCTCGCCTCGCCCTTGCCGATCTCGACGTTGGAGAACAGCTCTCCGTTCGGACCACGCATGATCAGCGGCTTGGCGTCCATAACTGAGTTGAACGTCTTGCCATACCAGCCGAGTGATGCGAGCGTCCCGCACGCGGGGTGTCCGTTATCGAACTCGCTGCCCCGCCAGTTGCCCAGAATTTCTTCCGGACGAACGGTGTCCAGGGCAGCCCAGATCTCATCCAGTTCTACCGGCGCCACCTTGCCGCCCTCGGTGCGAAGAGCCTTAAAACGCAGGCGTGCCGTTTCCGAGTCCATCCGGTCCTCATCTCCTTCGTCCACCTGAAACCGCTACCAGGATGTCGCATGTCGACCGAAACCGACAGCCCTCAGCGCCGCCCGATGAAATGGCCGTCTACGTGTTCACCTGGCACTGACTATGGACGCCGGCACACTGACCACAAGGCGCCCCAATAGGTATGACTTTCGATCCTCCCATTATCGAAAGTGATGTGGCTCTACAGGCCAGACCCTGGTTTGCCATCGAGCCTGGCCAAGTGACGACCGGCTAGCGTCATGCGGGCCGGGTCACGGGGAGGCGCTTCTCGGGGTAGGTGGCTTCGACTTCGGCTTTGGTGGTGTGCATGGTCCAGAGCTGGTCGGCGAGCTGGTTCGGGTTGACGGTGGGCATATCCGGCATTGGGGCCCCCTCGGCTTTGGCTGCCTCGATCCAGGCGTGCATGGGGGTGCCCTCGATGACGGCCTCAATGTAGAGACCGCCGACGTAGACACCTTTCGGTGTCACCTCGGCATGCAACGCCTGCAGATAGTTGCGCTGGGCGGCCAGCGTGAGGCCGCCCGCGATCTGGGGATTGCCCTGCAGGGCGCTGGCTCCTTGGGCACTTAAGATGGCACCGTCGCTGCGGGCGATCATCGCTGGTAGGAACTGTCGGACCAGCGCGAGCAGGGTGTAGACACCGAGCGGCATCAGGTCCTGCACCTTCTGAGGCGTCAAGTCGAGCACCGGGATGATCGCGCCGGCGGGTGCTGCGCCGTAATAGATCACGTCGGGATCACCGATCCTCGCTCGGACGCGATCGCTCACGCCTGGGATGGCATCGGTGTCAGCGAGGTCGGCCGTCACGGCATATGCTCGGGCCCCTTGGTCGGCGAGCTCGGCGGCGAGGCGGTCAAGAACGGTCTGACGGCGGGCCACGAGCACGACGGCATAGCCTTCTCGCGCAAATCGACGGGCGACAGCTTGCCCGAGACCGGGACCTGCGCCGAACACCGCGATGGACTTGGCCACGTCAACCTCCCCAGTGCAGGGGAACCGAAACCTGGGCCAGGTCTGCGCTGACAGCCATACTCGACTCCTTTTCGCCCGGCACCTCCATGCGGGACAGCACCGAGCTCACCGTAGCCGGAGACGATGATCAAGTGTGCACGGCCTGGTCGATCTCGTTGATCTTGATCAGAAGACCGTCGGGACTGTTGACCTTGACCAGAAGCCCGTCGGGACTGCGGAGGATCAACTGTCGTCCGAACCCCCTCGTCCGTCGTGGGAACGTCGATCTGGACGCCCGTCGCCGTGAGCCGCGCCACGCGACTGGGCGTCCACGACTGGTTGTCGGACCACGTACGTGGGCCAGACGACGTGCTGGCGGCCAACCGCAGCGAAGCAGAACGCACAGCACCTGGCGTTCGTGGGGGCGAACCGCATGCTGGCGGCCACACCAACATCCATTCCGGTCGGTCCATTCGTCGCACCGGCGAGTCCGGGGACGCAATCTAATCGCTATTACTTGCGATTTTGTTGATAATCGTTAGTAATACAGAACGAATTGCATCCGGTGAGAAGACTCTGACCCTTGATAAGTGGCTCGTCAGCGGGCGAGCCGTCTGGCCAGTATCACCTGCCCTGGACCGGCTAGCTCCCCGACGGCACTTTGCCGACCGGCGACCGCCATCAGCACGGATTCCGCCGGTCCGGTGATTTCCGGTCCGGAGCCGTGACTCCAGTCCAGGTCTGTCGGTGTCAGGCGTACGCCGCGGGAGAGGTGCCACCCCGGCAGCTCGGGGCTGCGTACGCTGTCGTCCAGGACGCAGCGCAGTAGCTCGGCCGGGATCTGGCGTGGCATACCGAGCGGGCGACGGATGTCTTGATGATGGATGGTGACATCGAGCAAAGCGAGCCGGCCCCCGAAGGTTGTGGCCAGCCCCTGTGGCCGAAGATGAGCGCGCAGCCTGTAGAGGAGCTGTTCGGTGCTGAGTGACGCGAGTTCGTCAACACCGACCTGGTTGACGTGTGCGAATCGAGCGCGGATGGCGCGGCGAAGGATGTCGAGCAGACTGACGCCGTCGAAGCTCATCACATGAGCGACCACGTCTCGTACGCGCCAGCGCTCACACAGCGATGGCGCCTCCCACTGTTCGAGCGTCAGAGTCGCCAGAAAAGCGCCAGGTCCGTCCGCTCGGCCGTGGCCATCTCAAGCCCGTCCACCCATCACTTCCCAACCCTGAGCGCCCTGCAAGCAGTCTGCCGTCTGGTCGAGACTTCGGTCCACAGCTGTCAATACAGGGATGCTGGCGTAGCTGTAACGAAGGGAGCGCTGGGCTGCCGGAGAGGGCCGGCCCGGGAGTTGTGGTCGGGCCGCATGTCAGCGGGCGAGCCATGTTCCGGGTGTTCCCGAAGTTCACCCGGCGGTGTCGGCTGTGGTTCCCGCAGAATCGTGGAGGGTCCCTTTGAGCGGCTTCCCGGTTGGTGGCCGCGGCGTTCTCGAAGATGATCGGGCTGACCATACCGATCGTGGAGTGTCGGCGCTGATGGTTGTAGAAGCCGTAGCACCAGTCCACAAC
Source organism: Microlunatus ginsengisoli (assembly GCF_039537205.1). Lineage (NCBI taxonomy): Bacteria > Bacillati > Actinomycetota > Actinomycetes > Propionibacteriales > Propionibacteriaceae > Microlunatus > Microlunatus ginsengisoli. The sequence continues at coordinate 26,552 of NZ_BAABAB010000004.1, forward strand.
GGCCTTGGCTGCCTCGATGCTGGCGAACTCGTAGGGCCAGCTGGCCCTTCGACGACGCCGGGCTCAGTCGTAACCCTTAGCGTTCAGGGTTCCAGTGCCCGGCGGATCATCCCGACCAACGCGCTGATCAGCCGGGGCAGGTTCGCGGCGTTGGGTGACTGGGTCAGCAGCCAGGTGTCCATCGCCTGGCCCATGCCGACGGCGATCGCGATCAGCAGGCCAGATGGCAGGTCGGTCCGAACGGCGCCGATCCGCTGCCCGGTCGCGAGAACTCGTTCCATCCACGGAACTACCGCCTTCTCCATCTCCTGCTGGATCTGCTGCATCGCTGGGGTCGCCGAGGCGGCGATCCACCCCCGGATCAGCGCCGCCAGTTGCGGGGCGGTTTCCAGGGCCGACATCAGCTGGAGGTAGTAGTTCTCCAACTCCGACCAGAACGCGTCCGGGTCGCTGCCTGCCGGAATGTCGAACGGACCCGTCCGGGCGATCATCTGTTCCAGTTCCACGCGGAGGACGTGCGCGTACAGGTCCTCCTTGCCGTCGAAGTAGTAGTACATCGACCCCTTGGAGATCCCCGCCGCCTCGATCACCCGGTTCAACG
>NZ_BAABAB010000004.1:27239-34817 GCF_039537205.1 Microlunatus ginsengisoli
GCGAGGCGTCGTGGAACCCGTGCGCGGCGAACTCCTCCACCGCAGCGGAGACAATCGCCTGCTGCTGCGCCGCGGGAAGCTTGGCGAAGCGAGGTCGAACCACGGATCTCAGCAGCCTTCTCAGGCGGGGACGAAGGCGGGTAGCTCGATGGCGTCGTGGAAGCTTCTGCCCATCGCCAGATCCGCTACCTTCGGCAGTCCCATCAGCCTCATCACCGTGTTTCGCACCAGGAGCTGGAGCCTATCCCGCGGCGCGAACGCCACCCCAAGCCCCCTGGCGGCGGCCTGCTTGGACTGCAGGAACGGCGCGAGCCGCTTCTGGTAGCGGGTAAACGCGAGTCCGTGATCGCCGTCGGCCCGGGCCAGCTCAGCAGCCAGCACATATGACTCGATCATGGCCAGCGCCGAGCCCTGGCCGGCCAGCAGCGACGGACAGGCTGCCGCATCCCCGACCAGGGCCACCCGGCCGCGCGTCCAGGACGGCATCTGGATCTGGCTTACAGCATCGAAGTAGAACGTCGTGGCCTGTGGCATCGCCTCGACCAGCGACGGCGTCTCCCAGCCCGCCCCGGCCAACCGTTCGCGCAGCAACTCCTGCTGCTCCGCAACGCTGTCGAGGGGCACCCGGCCGTCGTGTCGGACCGTGAAGACCACCATGGTGACGTCGTCGCGCAACGACATCCGGACCGCCTGGAAACCAACCTCGGCATGCATGATGGCGACCAGCTCGTCGCGCGGTCGGTATCCCGCGACGTCGAACACCGAAACGACAATGCCCTGGTACTGCTCGAACTGCTGGTCGGGGCCGAACGCCAGCCGACGGACCTGTGAGTGCAGCCCGTCAGCTCCCACGACGAGATCGAAGTCGCGTGGCTGCTCATTCTCGAATGTGACGCGGACTCGATCCCCGTCGTCGTCGAGAGCGCATACCGTGTCATCCACAATCAGCTCCACCGCGCCTTCCAGCGCGTCGTAGATGGCCGCGGCCAGATCGGAGCGGGCGATGCTGACATACCGCTCGGTCGATCCCATGATCCCCGACGGATTGACCGACGCGATCCGACGACCGCCGCGGTCGACGGACCGCGCCTCAGTCATCACATATCCGCGCCTGCTCAGCTCGGGAACGATCCCCATCCGATCGGCCACATCGAACCCGGCCCCCCAGAAGTCGACCAGATAGCCACCGCGTCGCAGCTCCGGCGCGCGCTCGACCAACGTGGGCTGATGCCCCGCCTGGAGCAGCCAGAAAGCCAGGGTGGGTCCGGCAATCCCGGCACCCACAATCAACACCCTCACTCCGCTAAACCCCTTCTTCTCGACTGTCGGTTCGACCATCAGTATAGACTATCGGTCTAACAACTGTCGACCGATCGAAAGCAACTGTCGGCCGTACAAAGGGATGTTCTCGCGGGGGCGACGCGGTCGCCGTCGGCAATGTCTGCAGGGCCAGGCGCAGCGGATCTGGTCCCTTTCGTTCTCGGACCGGCTGATAGTCAGGCGGCCGGTGAGCGAAGCGGTCGGTGTCCTTCGCGTCGGAGCTCTGTTTCGAAGTCGAAGGTGTAGGTGCCGTAGAAGTTGATGTGGTCGTGTTGTGCTGGTGTCAGGTGCGCGGCGCCGTCTGCCGGGATCGGGTGACCGTCGGCGCGCAGGGCGTCGAGAGTGTCGCCCAGGTACGTCGTGTTCCACAGCACGACAGCGTTGGTGACAAGGGTGAGGCAGAGTGCCTGGTCGACCTGGTCGTCGGTGCCGGCGTCGGATCTGGCCTTGGTGGGCGAAGAATAGGTCGCGGCGAGCGCGTGCAGACTCTCACCCTTGTTCAGTTGCCGCCGCACCCGGCGGCGGAGTTCTTCGTTGGCGATGTAGCGGCTCAGGCAGATGGTGCGGACGAGCCGGCCGTATTCCTGAAGTGCACGCGCAAGCGAGTTCTGCCGGCTGCTGGCGTGCAGCTTGGCGATGAGCAGGCTGGCGGTGGTGTGGCCGAACTTCATCGATCCGACGAGCCGGAGCAGATCACTCCAGTGGTCGACGATCAGCTGGGTCTGAATGGGTTGGGTGAGCAGCGGACCGGCGTGCGGGTACCGATCGCGCCAGAAGGGCCCGGCGCCGAGCCGGTACAGCTGCAGCCGACCGATGTCTCGGATCCGTGGGGAGAACCGCAGCCCTGCCAGATCGAAGATCGCGAACGTGGCCAGGGTCTGGCCGGCGGTGTCGGCGGTGTGCTCACGGATCGGTAGGTCGGTCGGGTTGCCGAAGATTTCGTCCAGGACCGCGACGGCTTCCCGCCAGGTGGTCGGGATGACTTTGGTGCCGTAGGTCGAGTGCTGGTCGGAGACGTGGGTGTAGGTGGTGGTGCCTTCGTCGAGGAAGTAGCGCGACAGCGCGCGGGCGGTCAGGCTCCGGCCGCGCTGCGGAAACCGCTGCCCATCCGAAGACGACAAGGTGCCGCCACCCCACAGTGCGGCGAGCGGGTGCCGGTGGTGGGCGTTCACCAGGCGGGCGTTTGCCTCACGCAAGGTCTCCTGGCGTAGGTACCACTGCGAGGTCCACGCAAGAGTGTCTTCGGAGATGCCGGTGGCGTCGGCCATTCCGGCGTAGCCGAGGTTGCAGGCGTAGGCCAGCACCGAGGCGTAGAGATTGCGGACCAGGTCGGGGTTGCGCGGCTGAGCACCGCCGGCGTGGGTGAATGCCTCGCTGAACCGGGTGTCTTGGTCGACTTCGATCAGCAGTGCGGGTAGCTGGACCTGCGGCAGACGAGCGGCGACAGCCTCGGCGAGTGCATCTGCCCCAGCCGGGACTTGCTCGGCGGGTAGCGGCGACACGATCAGATCGCCGTCGTCCCCGATCCGGGCCAGGCCTTCACTCGCCGGGTCGGAGAGTATTCGGTTCAGATCGTCAACCGCGGCGTGGAGCTCGGTCTCCAGCCGGTGTAGTTGGCGCGTCGGATCAGCGTCGGTACCGGTGACGGTGCAGAAGTCGTCGCGTTGGGTCGCCCATGTCCCAGCCGGGATGAGCAGAGTCGTCGGATCGGTATACCGGCGGGAGCCGGGCACCCACATGTCGCCCGAGCGCAGTTTCGGCTGCACCCCGTACAGCACGCTCAGTTCCCAATAGTGCCGATACGCGGCCCCGCGACCCTGCCGCCCACGGGTCTGGTCGAGGTAGCCGCGCCAGCGAGCCGGCACGAAGATCGTGGCCTCGTTGGCTGGTGGCCCGCTCGGGGACAGTGGTTCGACCGGCGGCGTTCAACTCGCGCAACACGTCCACCGCCGCCAACAGCGCGGCGACCTCCGGGTTGGCGGTATTGCCGGTCACCGGCAGGTGCGCGACGACCGCCGGGGTGAAGGTCCGCAGGTACTTGTAGCGGGCGGCGAGCAGATCGAAATGACCGTGATCACGCGGCTGCCGCTCTTCGGCCGGCCGACGCGCCGCCTGCAGTCGCTGCATGCCGACGCGTTCCCGGACCAGCCGGCCGGCGTCCGCATCAGACACCAGCGGGTCGGCAAGAATGTCGAGCATCTCATCGAGGAGACGTCCGCGGTCGATCTCGATCTTGGCCCGTTCCACGACCCGCTGGGACAGGTCATACCGGGCGCGCGAGTCAGCCCCGGCCAACGCCTGATCCAACAGCTGCACGAGTTCGTCGAGTACCTCGACATAGGTCTCAGCCAGCGTGGCCAGCAAGATCGGGTATCGCCGGTCGACGTCGGCGCGCTGCAACGCCTGGTTCGTGGATCGGCGCCCGGTCTCGACGAGCATCCGCCGGCGACCAGCCGGCAGCACGGAGAGGTCGAGCCGATCAGCGCCGTGAGCACGCAGGAACTCCAGCTTGGTCAGCTCTGCCTTGAGCACTTCCGGGGTTGCAGCGGTCGCGCCGCGACGCAGCCACGCCAGGCGAGTCATGCCCAAGTCGTCATCGACATCCAGCAGCCCGTCCAACCCAGCCGCGCGTCGTGGAGTGAACAGCGGGGCGAGCCGGTGGTAGGTCTCGGCGCGGGCACCGTCGCGAGCCGCCGCGACCGTCCGGGACAACATGTCCACTGATGGGCGGACGATCCGTTCGTTGCGTAGCCAGTCGCACGCCAGCTGAAGCAACACGCCCGGTGCGTCGTGTTCCATAGCCCGAGCCTGAAGGAAAGCGTCGAGCTGCTTACGGTGACCGGCGAAGGCGCGCCAGCCGAGTCGGGCCAGCACCAGCGCCCGGTGATCACGTTGGGTGCGGCCCTCCCAGCCGCCGTATCCGGCGAGCATCGCGGACACGTCATCGCCGGGCAGGCCGAGCTGTGCGGCCAAGCGGTCTACCGCGGCCGACGGGCACCCAGTCAGCTCATCCGGGATCCAGCCCAGCCACGGCAGTGCGCACAGCTGGACGGCGGCGCCGATCCGGTTCTCCACCCGAACGTTCGCGACCAGCCAGCCGAGATCGTCGCTGCTCAGCGTGAAGTACGTGACCAGATCGTCATCGGCGATCTCGTCCGGCCAACCACTCAGCCGCGCAAGCTCAGCATCGGACAGAAACCGAACTGGCATGAGGCACGCTATCCAGCGACGACCATGGCCCACGAAAGGGGCGACAGTCCCGGGATCCGACTCCCCCGACCTCCCGGAGCTCACCGTTCCACAACTTTGTGACAGCAGGCTCGCACCAAGGAGGTAGGGACCAGATTTGCTCCGTTGCTAAGGAGACCCCGATGTGTCGGACACGGGTCTCATCTCGCAAGCAGTGCGCGGAGCCGGTTGGCGTTGCGGACGGCGTGCCCAGCCCCGTCGTTGTTGAAGTACACCCAGACGTCTTTGTCGCTGCACCGCCATTCCCGGATCCGGTCGGCCCACCAACCCAGGTCCGCCTCGCTGTAGCTTCCGCCGTAGAGGTGATCATGGTCGGGGCCATGCAGCCGGACATAGACGAAGGGCGCGGTCGCCCGCAGGACGCCGGTCAACGCAGCCCGCAACAACAGATGGCCGATCTGAACCAGGGCCGGCTTCGAATGATGCCGAAACAGCGTGCGGTGCAGATGGACCGGAGCCAACGCCAACGCCGTAGTCACCGTCGCCGCCAGCACCAGAAACAGATACACGGTCTTGTCGAAGGCCGGCAGCCCGTGAAACGTGGGCTGGAACGCAATCGTCAACAAGAACCCACTCAAGATCTGGGTCCCCGTCTGCGTCACCCGCATCTCCTGCAGCAACTCGTTCCAGTTCCGGTCCATCCGCTCGTTGATCGTCTCGTCCCGACCGTCACCGGGATCGACGTCCCGCCCCTCCATCGTCATACCGAACCAGTACCCCCAGAACAGCAACCGCCCGGGCCGCTCGCGGTCGCATCTGAGCCTTGCCTCCAGCCGCAATGATCAGACCCTCATCTCAACGATTCCGATGGGTCGTCGTCGCTCAAGCCGGCAGTCCGACCAGAACCAGCGCCCCGGCTCGCCTGACCGTGACCGGCGGCATCGGGCGGCGGGTTGCGCCGGTGGTACCAGATGGTCAGCGAGCCGCCCCGCACCTCCGGCGAGGAACCTCACTGATCGAGCCATTCCGGCTGCGGCGGCGGCGTGGTGTGACGCGGGTGAGCAGGCCGCGGACATCGACCGCGCCCTCCCGCCTTCGCTTCGATGACGCGAAGCGGCTCGCGGAGACTCATCCTTCCGCAGATCCGAGTCACCCGGCGGTCCGGAACGCCTGACCCGGCCGATGGCCTGGAGCGATGCGGCGACCCCGACAGGCACGATCAGCCACTGTGCCTTCTTCGCCGCGCGACAGCCATCGGCCGAGCTCTATCGAGCCGATACCCGCACCCGCGGCCAGCACACGCGCTCCCACGCAGGGCGGCTCTCACGATGCCGAGATTCGAGTCGCGCCGGGCAGTCCGGATCAACAACCGTGATCCTGGCACGAAACGGCTGCCGCTGCACCGGCTCGGCACGGCTTCCCGGCGATTTGTTCCAGCTGATCGATCCGTCCGCGGCCCACGCTCCTCGGCTCGTCGGAATCTCCTCCTGATCCCTAGCACGCTTGGCTAGAACACCTGGAAAGGGCTGGCCGCATCTGGGCGCCAGGTGAGACCGTTGCCGACTGATTCTGGTGGATGCAGTGCACTGTCTCGGGGTGGGTCGGCGCCGTCGAAGAAGAGCTGTTCGATCCTGACGTGGTCGTGGAACCATTCGAGGTGGCGCAGGTTCGGCACGGCGGCCAGCACGGCCAGGTGCTGGTAGGGCGCGCAGTGACCGGAGATATCGAGATGGTGGGCGGCGGCGAGGGGTGTGATGCGCAGCAGCTCGCTGATTCCGCCGCACCGGGTGGCATCGACCTGGAGACAGTCGACCGCCCCGGCCTCGGCCATCCGTGCGAAGTAGTCCAGACTGTAGCCGTATTCGCCGGCGGTGACGTCGGCTTGGCATCCCTCTCGGACCCGTCGCAGCCCGGCGAGGTCGTCGCTGGAGACGGGTTCTTCGAACCAGGTCACGTCTAGCGTGTCCAACGCATAACTCATCCGAACTGCTTGAGCGACGGTGTAGCCGGCGATGGCGTCGACGTACAGCTCGCCCTGGTCGCCGACTCCGTCCCGGGCCTGCCGCACCCGAGCCAGGTCACGGTCTTGGTCGGTTCCCCAGGCCTCCCCGATCTTGATCTTGACCCGGGTGAGGTGGTCGTCGTGTACCCAGCCTGCGAGCTGTGCGGCCAGCTGCTCGTCGTCGTAGCTGGTGAAGCCGCCGGAACCGTAGATCGGCACGGCGTCTCGGACCGCGCCAAGGAGCCGGTGCAGCGGCAGGCCCAGCACGCGGGCCTTCAGGTCCCACAGGGCACAGTCGGTCGCGGACACCGCCATTGACCCGATGCCCGGGTAGCCGATGTTGCGCAAGGCGATCCGCAGATCAGGCCAGATCCGGCCGATGTCGGTGACCGGACGTCCGATCAGCATCGGCGCCAGGGTTTGCCGGATCAACGTCGCGGTCGCGACCGACCCATACGTCCAGCCTGTGCCGACCTGGCCGTCGGCCCAGATCCGGACCAGCACCATCGTGGTCTCGGTCCAGGTGAAGGTGCCGTCGGCCTCGGGGGCGTCGGTGGGCACGGTGTAGGCCGAGACCTCCGCGCGCTCGACACTCAGCGGCCGGGCCACCGGTCAGGAGCTCCTGCCGGGCAGCACCTCGGCGAGTTTGGACTTGACCCCTTCCTTGATCATGTCGAGCCGGTCGGTGTCGCCGCGGACGATCGACTCGGCGGCGTTGATCATCTGGTCCCAGGTGGCGTGCGGCGGGATCGGCGGCACCGCCGGGTCGGCACGGAACTCGATCAGACAGGGCCGGGTGGCCGCGAGGGCCCGGTCCCAGGCGTCGCCGACCTGGGCGGCGTCGGTACAGGAGATGCCGTCCAGCCCGAGGCTTTGGGCGTAGCCGGCGTAGGGGAAGTCGGGTAGTTGCTGCGACGGCAGGAACTGGGGTGAGCCGCCCATCGCGCGGAGTTCCCAGGTGACCTGGTTCAGGTCGTCGTTGTGCAGCACCATCACGACCAGCCGCGGATCGGACCAGTCGCGCCAGTACTTGGCGATGGTGATCAGTTCGTTGATGCCGTTCATCT
>NZ_BAABAB010000004.1:34842-35266 GCF_039537205.1 Microlunatus ginsengisoli
AACTTGGCGCCGATCGCGTACGGCACCCCGCAGCCCATCGTCGCCAGGGTGCCGGACAGGGTGCCGCGCATACTGCCGCGCATCTTGACGTGCCGGGCATACCAGTTGGTGCCCGAACCGGAGTCGGCGCTGATCATGGCGTCGTCGGGCAGCCGCGGCGACAGCTCCGCGAAGATTGTCTCCGGGTTGATCGGATCGGCCTCGACCCGCGCCCGGGTGTCCATCACCTGCCACCAGCGGTCCACATTGGATTCGACCGTCTCCCGCCACGATCGGTCCTCCTGCCGGTGCAGCAACGGGATTAAGGCCCGCAGGGTGGCCGTGGCGTCGCCGACCAGATTCACCTCGAACGGGTAGCGCAGGCCGACCATGGTCGGGTCGATGTCGATCTGCACCGCGCGGACGTCCGGCTCGGCCCCGTCGA
>NZ_BAABAB010000004.1:35305-76569 GCF_039537205.1 Microlunatus ginsengisoli
TCATACGACGGTCGGGTGCCGAGCAGGCCGATCGACCCGGTGACCCAGCCGATCTCGTCGGACAACACGTCCTTGCCGAGCAGGGCCTTCGCCACACCGGCGCCGAGGAGGTCGGCGACCTCGCTGACCTCGGCGACGGCGCCGCGGGCGCCCTGGCCGACCAGCATGGCGACCTTCGATCCGGCATTCAACACGTCGGCGGCCCGTTGCAGGTCGGCGGCTGCGGGCTGCGGGACGGCCCAGGTCACATCCAGGCTGGACGGGACCATCTTGAACGCGTGCGCCGGCGGTGTGTAGTCCAGCTCCTGCACGTCCGACGGGATGATCACCGCGGTCACCGTCCGCTGGCTGCCGGCGATCCGGATCGCCCGGTCCAGCACGTTCGGCAGCTGTTCGGGGACGGTCACCATCTCGCAGTACTGGCCGGCGACGTCCTTGTACAGGCTGACCAGGTCGACTTCTTGCTGGTAGGAACCGCCCATCGCCGAGCGGGCCGTCTGGCCGACGATGGCGACCACACCGACATGATCGAGCTTGGCGTCGTACAACCCGTTCAGCAGGTGGATCGCACCCGGGCCGCTGGTCGCGGTGCAGACCGCCACTTTTCCGCTGAACTTGGCGTAGCCGCCGGCCTCGAAGGCGGCCATCTCCTCGTGCCGGGCCTGGACGAACCTCGGCTTGTTCTCCGCCTTCTCCCACGCGGCTAGCAGCCCGTTGATGCCGTCCCCGGCATAGCCGAAGACCTGCTCGACACCCCAGTCCCGCAGACGCTGCAGGACATAGTCGGCGACAGTCATGCTCATGATGGTGGTGTTCCCTTCGTGGTGGTGGTTGACGTGCCGCGCCTCGTCCCGAACGGTCGGCGCGGCCGGCGGCTGATGGCGTGTTCGGGGTAGCGGCCGATCTCGGTCCGGTCCAGGCCGGCGGCCAGCAGCTCGGCGAGGTGGACGGCCCGGCGAGTGGTATCGCCCTGCTCGATCTGGGTACGGCAGCTGAATCCATCGGCCAGGATCACGCTGCGCTGATCGGCGGCCCGCAACCTCGGCAGCAGGACCCGCTCCCCGGCCGCGCGAGACACCTCGTAGTGGCCCTGTTCGAACCCGAAATTCCCGGCCAGTCCGCAGCATCCCGCCTTCAGGTCGGTGCCGTGCACCCCGGCCGCCGCCAACAGCTCCGCGTCGGGCCCATTGCCCATAATGGCGTGCTGATGGCAGTGAGTCTGGACCAGCGCGTTGACGTTCAGCTGCGGCGGTTGCCAGTCCGGCGCCCGCTGCCGGAGCAGTTCGGCCAACGTGACGGTCTGTTTGGACAGGCGGCGCATGTCCTCGTCGCCGCCGAGCAGCTCCGGTCCGTCGGCCCGGAACATGGCGGTACAGGATGGCTCCAGTCCGACGACCGGGGTTCCGGCGCGGATCTCGTCGCGCAGCACCCGGAGCGTGCGCCCCAGGACCCGGCGGGCGATGCCGAGCTGTCCGGTGGAGACCCAGGTCAGGCCGCAGCACACCGGCCGGGTCGGCACCCGGACCTCGAAACCGGCATGGGTCAACACGCGCACCGCGGCCTGGGCGATGCCGGGGTGGAAGTGGTTGGTGAACGTGTCCGGCCACAGCAGCACCGGACCTCGTGTCGCCTGGACCGGCGGCGGTCGGTGGGATCGCCACCAACTGGCGAAGGTCTGGCCGGCGAAGACCGGAAGGTCGCGCTCCGGTGCGATGCCACCCAACCGTTTCAGCCCTGTTGCCACCGGCCCGATCCCGGTGATGAGGTTGACCAGTGGGGCGAGCAGGCTGGCCGGTCGGGTCAGGGCGGGCAGCCAGCCCATCGAGTAGTGAGCCCTGGGCCGCAGCCGGCCCCGGTAGTGGTGGGCGAGGAATTCGGCCTTGTAGGTGGCCATGTCGACGTTGACCGGGCAGTCGGTCTTGCAGCCTTTGCAGGCCAGGCACAGGTCGAGGGCGTCGCGGACCTCGGTGGAGCGCCAGCCGTCGGTGATCACGTCACCGCGGAGCATCTCGAACAGCAGCCGGGCGCGGCCGCGCGTCGAGTGCTCCTCCTCCCGGGTCACCATGTAGGAGGGACACATCACCTGCTCGTCGCTGACCGAGTTGCGGCAGGTGCCGATGCCGACGCAGCGCAGCACGGCCGTGGAGAACCGGCCCTTGTCCTCCGGATAGGAGAAGTAGGTTGACGGTTCGGCGTGGCTGTACGCCGGGCCGAGCCTCAGTTGGCCGTCGAGCGGCTGCGGGGCGACGACCTTGCCCGGGTTCATCCGGTCGTCCGGGTCGAACAGTGTCTTCACGGTGCCAAACAGGGCGACCACATCGGCACCGAACATCTTCGGCAGCAGCTCACCGCGGGCCCGGCCGTCACCGTGTTCGCCGGACAGTGAACCGCCGTAGGAGACGACCAGGTCGGCGGCGCGTTCAATGTAGGCGCGGAAGTGCGCGATCCCGTCTGCGGTACGGAGCTCGAACGGGATCCGGCAGTGGATGCAGCCCTGCCCGAAGTGGCCGTAGAGCGAGGTTTCGTCCTCGGCGTAGCCGAACTCGGTGAGCAGCTCACGCAGGTCACGCAGGTAGTCGCCGAGCCGTTCCGGCGGCACGGCGGAGTCCTCCCAGCCGGGCCAGTTGTCGTGTTGACCGATCGGGTGGGCGGTGGCGCCGAGCCCGGCCTCGCGGACCTCGACCAGCTCGTCCTCCTTGGCCGGGTCGTCGTAGAACTTGACCTGCGGCTCGTGCTCGGTGCCCTCCAGCGCCTCGATCAAGCCCTGGGCCTTGGCATCGGCCTCGTCGGTGTCGGCGCCGGCGAACTGGATCATCAGCCAACCACCGCCCCGCGGCAGTTCCTTGGTCGCTCCGTGCGCCAGCCCGGCCTGCTTCTCGAGTTGGACCAGGACCTGGTCCAGGCCTTCGAGCTGCCACGGTTCGTGCGGCAAAATCGCGGGCACGGCGTCGCCGGCGGCGGCGATGTCGTGGTAGCCGAGCACCACCATGGACTTGGCCTTCGGCACCTCGACCAGGGTCAGTTCGGCCTGCAGGACCGTCACCAAGGTGCCTTCGGAGCCGACCAGGGCGCAGGCCAGGTCGAAGTGATTCTCGGGCAGCAGCGAGTCGAGGTTGTAGCCCGAAACCCTCCGCGGAATTGTCGGGTAGCGGGTCCGGATCAGGGCGAGATGCCGGTCGCGGAGCTCGCGCAACGTCGCGTAGATCTCGGCCCGCCGGCCGCCCGCGGCGACGATCTCGGCGTACTCCTGGTCGCTGGTCGGGCCGACCCACATCCGCAGCCCGTCATAGGTGAGGATCTCGAGCCTGACGAGATTGTCGACGGTCTTGCCGTAGGCCTGGGCGGTCGAGCCGCAGGAGTTGTTGCCGATCATGCCGCCGATCGTGCAGGTGCGGTGAGTGGCCGGTTTCGGTCCGTACATCAGGTCGTGGTCGGCCAGCTGCCGGTTCAGATCGTCCAACGCGATCCCCGGCTCGACCACACACGTCCGGGCCTCGACGTCGACCGACACCAGCCGGTGACAGTACTTGGTCCAGTCGATCACCACCGCCGCGTTGGTGGTCTGCCCGGCCAGGCTGGTCCCGCCGCCACGCGACACCACCGGAACCCCGTACCGGGCACACACCGCGACCGCTGCGACCGCATCGTCGACACTGCTGGGGGCAACAACAGCCAGCGGCGGCTGCCGATAGTTGGAGGAATCCACCGCATAGACAGCCCGGCTGCCGTCGTCGAACCGAACCTCGCCGTCGACGGCCGCCCGCAACGCCTGGGACCACGACGGTGAGAGCTGGACGACTTGCGCGTCGGTGGATGTCACCGGTCACCGTCCTCATGGCGCGGCGGCTGTTCGGGCAGCGAGTGCCTCAGTTGCTCGACCGCGTCGGTTTGCATGTCGGCGTGCTCGACCGCGTCGGCCGGGTTCTTGTGGACGATCTTCGGGTCGCTGCCGAACCACAGCGCATGCGGGTTTCCGGCGGGATGGTCGGATCCGGTCGCGTCCTCCGACGGCCTCAGGCCGGCGGCGGAGTTGCTGAACGGGTCGTCGGGCACCACCCCGTTGCCGACCACGTACAGTCGGCCGCCGGCGATCTCTACCGCGACGGCCTGCATCCACGGACCGGGCGGGCAGGCCAGTCCGGCAGCGGCGAACGCCTCCCGCAGCGCCGGGCCGACGATCTCGACGTCCCGGCCGCCGTACTCCTCGTGGACCTGGTTGATCACGGCCTGTTGCAGGGCGCCGACCACGACCTGCTGCGCTGCTTCCGGGGAACGGTCACTCATCGACCCGTCTCCCTGCCCATTGGGACGCTGCTGTTCCCACCTCAACGATTCCTTTCGCTTCTCCATGTCCGACTACCCAGCTACGACCAGGGGACACCGCTTCGGCTTCCCGGCGCGTCGACCCTCATGGCGGGCCCTGGGCCAGCCGTTGGCTGGCTTCGAGCATCAGGGCGTGGACGAAGACCTGAGGCAGGTTGCCGCGGAGCTGGCGTTGCCGGATGTCGAATTCTTCGGAGAACAGGCCGGGTGTGCCCGCGGCCGTCAGCTGCCGATCGAACGACCGGTACGCGTCGACCCGACGACCGGCGGCCAGTTGGGCGATGCTGAGGGCGAACCCGCACATCGAAAACGCGCCCTCGGCATCGCCGAGCGGGCGCTGGTCGACCGCATAGCGGTAGACGTAGCCGTCGCGGACCAGGTCGCGGCCCACCTTGTCGAGAGTGGCAAGGCTCCGCGGATCGGTGGCCGGCAGAGCGCCCCGCACCGGTGGCAGCAGCAGGGCTGCATCGACCCCGGGCCGGTCGGGTCGCTGCCGCCACGCTCCGTCGGCGCCGAGGCAACGCCGCGAGGTCTCGGCCATGATCTGGTCGGCCAGGGTCGCGGCCCGGGCCGCCTGGTCGTGATCGAGACTGCCGGCGACCGCGCGGAGCCCGGCCACGCACGCGAGTCGGGAATGCGTCCACCAAGCCTGCTCCACCTCCCACACCCCAGCGTCCGGCTGCGGCCAACGCTGCTCGATGAGATCGATCACCTGCTTCGCCGCCGCACGGTCGTCGGTGCTGAGATGATCATGGCGGCCGCTGGTCGCGCACAGCTGGAGGATCTCGCCGAGAGAGTCGAGCTGGAACTGGCCGCGGACCCAGTTGCCGACGACGTCTCGACCGCCTGGATAGCCCGGCAGGTCCAGCGTGGCCTCCCTGGGCGGAAGTCGGCCGTCCAGACGGTACGCCGGCGCCAGTCGGTCGCCGTGCTCGAGCACCCGCGCGGTCGTGTGGGCGACCGCCTCGTCCAGCAGCGGAAGCGGCTGCCGCACCCCGGCGGCGATCCCGACATAGGCCTGGTCGCGGAGCCACACGTACCGGTAGTCGTAGTTCCGCCCGGCCTGGGCCCGCTCGGGCAGGCCCAGGGTGGCGGCGGCGACCGTGCCACCGCCCGGTGCGGTCAGACCACGCATTACCGCGTACGACTGCCGGCTCTCGGTGGGCGCCGCTGTGGCGGCGAAGTCGGGCACCGCGGCCGACCACGCGGCCCCGGTGGCGTGCCAGGCCCGGTCGGGGTCGACCGGTTCGCCCAGCTCGGATTCGGCGATCTCCAGGACGAGATCGTGGTGGCCGTCGGCGGGGACCTCGAGCCGGAGCCGGAGGCAACCGTGCCGGTGCTGCGCTTCCGCGGCGCCAGACCAGCGGGCCCGGATGACGCCCGCGCGCAATGACCAGCGTCCGGTGTCGTCCCGCTCGATCGTCACCTTGCCGGTACGTCCGAAGTCGGGAGCCAGATTTAGCGTCACGTCGACCACGGCCGGCTGATCACCGGCGACAATCCGCCGCAGCAGCACGGCACGTCCCGGCTCGCCGGGATAGGCCAGCGCCTCCCGGCACTCGATCGCGCCGGCGTCGGTCATCCAGCGGCTCCGCCAGATCATCGTGCCCGGTTCGTAGAAGCCACCCCAGACGAAGCGGTCGGCGGGGGTGACCCCGTACGTTCCGGGGCCCCCGATCAACGCCGAGAACACCGCCGCGGAATCCCAGCGGGGGACGCACAGCCACGCGACGTCCCCGCGCGGCCCGAGCAGCGCGCCGCGGTACCCGTCAGCGAGGACGGCGTAGTCCCGCAACGCGTGAGGCGGATAGGCCTCCGCCAGGCCCGTCGGGTCGGGAGCGGTCGCCGGAGGATTCACGAGTTCCTGGCCTCGAGTCGTCGGGCCTGCCGTGTCGCGGCGGCGCCGACCAGGGCGACGCCGGCCGAGACGAGTACGGGTCGGCGGCGACCGGGATCGAGGACCGCGAGCGCCACCATGCTGGCGGCGTGTGTCAGGTCGACGGAGGACCAGAACCGACGAAACCGGCCCGGTGCGATGCCCTCGGCGAGGCCCTGGAGCAGGTGGCGAGTGCCGAGTAAGCGCACGGTGCGTGACTCGCCACGCGACGGCTGCCGGCCCTCGACGACCGCCCACAGCCGGTCGCCGCGGGCCAGCAGCACGGCGCCCCAGACGGCGCCGAGAACTCCGGCGACTCTGACCAGCCGGCCCTGGGTGGTCATCGCCTGCGCGCCAGTCCGAGGACGGCCAGGCCGCCGGCCAGCAACGCACCGGCGGCGGCGAGCTGCGGATAGTGCTGCGCCAGCCACTGCTGCGGACTGTGGGCATGGGCCCGGTCGTCGAACACGCCCCGGGCGCCGAAGTCACGGCCGCCTGGGCCGTCCGCCGGCTCCCACAGGTTCACCGGGTCGCCGTCGATCCTGAGATCGCCGGTCTGCTGGGACGCGAACCCGGTCCGACCCAGATAGCGGTCCAGCACACCGGGGACCAGGGCGTTCGCGGCCAGTGTGGCGACGGTGCTGGCGCCGACCCAGTACTCGCGTCGCCGGGGGTGGTCCGCGGCGTAAAGGATGGCCCGCGCCGCCACCTCCGGCTGGTAGATCGGCGGCACCGGCTGCGGATGCTGCGGAAGCCGCGACAGCACCCAGGAGAACTGCGGCGTGTTCAGCGCCGGCATCTGCACCATCGTCACCCGGATCGGACTCCTCTCATGCAACAGCTCACAGCGCAGCGACTCGTGGAACCCCTGGATCGCGTGCTTGGCGCCGCAGTACGCCGTCTGCAACGGGATCCCCCGATACGCCAGCGCCGAACCAACCTGCACGATCGTCCCCGCGTCGCGCGCGCGCATCCGCTTCAGCACCGACATCGTGGCGTACACATAGCCGAGATAGCTGACCTCGGTCGCCCGCCGGTACTCCGCCGGGGTGATGTCGTCGAACCTGGCGAACACCGAGGTGAACGCCACGTTGACCCAGACCGCGATCGGCCCCAGCTCCTCCTCGATTCGCGCTACCGCCGCCTCGACCCGATCCGGGTCGGCCATGTCGATCGGGATCGTGAGCACCTCGGCGCCCAATTCGCGGACCTCCGCGGCAGCGCCGGCCAGCCCGGCCTCCCCCCGCGCCAGCAGGGCCAGCCGATCACCACGACGCGCAAACTCGCGAGCCGCGGCTCGCCCGATTCCCCCGCTCGCCCCCGTGATCGCGACCACTCGACTCATCCGCCTCACCCTCCCGGTGCCGCCCGCGTGCAACGTAAATTCAAAGCTAGCGTATACGCAATAGTTGCTTATAAGCAATGGTTATGGGATTGTGGGGTTGTGGTTGACAGTTCTGTCGCGGCCGACGTCGACGCCGTCATGCGGGCCGCGCGGGTGATCTCGGCCATCATCGCCGGCTCGGTCGCCCAGACCGACGATGCGGTCACCATGCCGCAGCTACGCGCTTTGGTGCTGGTTGCCACCCGGGCCGAGGTGAACGCGAGCGCCGTGGCCCATTCGCTGTCCATCCACCTGTCCAACGCCAGCAGGCTCTGCGACCGTCTAGTCCAGGCCGGCTGGCTCGACCGACGCCAGTCGAGCGATGATCGGCGCAATCTGGTGCTCAGCCTCACCCCGGCCGGATCGCGCCTACTGGCGTCGGTGATGGATCATCGCCGACGAGCCTTCGCCGCCATCCTGCTCCGGATGCCCACGGCCGGCCGCGCCGCTCTGATCGCCGGACTGAACGAGTTCGCCGACACCGCCGGCGAACCGGACGAACGAGACCTGCTGCTGCCATGACGCATCACGAGCCGCCAGATCAAGCGGCACACCCCACAGCGCTCAAAGAGAGGACCCCATGTCGCTGATCGACCACCTGCTCGACGCGCTCTCGGCGACCGGGCACATGGCCTGGCAGATCGGCTGGTCACTGATCCTGGGATTCACCCTGGCTGCGGCCATCCAGGCGCTGGTGTCGAAGGAGAAGATCGCCGACGTCCTGCCCGACGACTCGCCGAAGACGCTGGCGGCCGCAGCCGGGCTCGGCGCGGCATCGTCGAGCTGTTCATACGCCGCCGTGGCACTGGCCCGGACGCTGGTCGGCAAGGGGGCGAACTTCACGTCGGCGATAATCTTCCAACTCGCCTCGACCAATCTCGTCCTCGAGCTCGGCATCATCCTCGCGCTGCTGATCGGCTGGCAGTTCACCCTCGCCGAGTACGCCGGCGGAGCAGTGATGATCGTCCTGGTCGCCGTCGGTTTCCGACGCCTGGTCTCGGCCCGGGCCGTGTCGACGGCCCGGGACCAGGCCGCCCGCGGACTGTCGGGCTCCATGGAGGGGCACGCCGCGATGGACATGTCGGTATCGGGCGAGAGCGGCTTCGCCCGGCGTCTGCTGAGCTCGGACGGCCGGACCGCGGTCTCACACATCTTCGTCATGGAGTGGGCGGCCATCCTGCGCGACCTTGCGATCGGCCTGCTGATCGCCGGCGCAGCGTCGGCGTGGATCCCCGACTCCTTCTGGCAGTCGATCTTCATCTCCGACCACCCGACGCTGGCCAAGATCGTCGACCCGCTGATCGGGCCCGTGGTGGCCATGCTCACCTTCGTCTGCTCGATCGGCAACGTGCCACTGGCCGCGGTGCTGTGGAACGGCGGGATCAGTTTCGGCGGCGTGATCTCGTTCCTGTTCGCCGACCTGCTGATCATCCCGATCCTGTCGATCTACCGGAAGTACTACGGCAAAGCCATGATGCTGAAGCTGCTCGGCATCTTCTACCTCGCCGCGGTCCTTGCCGGATACGCTGTCGACCTGGCCTTCGGAACGCTCGGACTGGTCCCCACCGGCGAACGACACGCCAACACCGGCGACGCCGCCATCTCCTGGAACTACACCACCATCTTGAACATCATCTTCGGCGCGATCGCCGCCCTGCTGGTGATCCGCTTCCTCCGGACCGGCGGACGCCGGATGCTGACGATGATGGGCGGCGAGGCCGGCCAGCCGCGGCAGCGCGCGGACTAGGTGGCGAGCGAGTCGTCGATCGGTCCAGCTCGCCGAACAGGAAGGAACGTTGTTGTCTCACGCCGTCCGCATCCTTCGCCGTGTCGGGGCGGCGTTCGCCGACACGACCCGCACCCAGCTGTGGCCGATCCCGACCTTCGGGATCGCGCTCGCCCTGGCCGGTGCGGCCGGGCTGACCCAGCTCGACGCCGTCGTCGACCAGCGGCTGCCGGGCTCCTTCACCACCTGGATCTTCGGCGGCGACGCCGATGCGGCCCGCTCGATCCTCAGCTCGTTAGCCACCGCCCTGATCACCGTCACCTCGCTCACCTTCTCTCTCACCGTGGTCACATTGCAGCTGGCCAGCAGCCAGTTCTCCCCGCGCCTGCTGCGAACGTTCACCCGCGACCGGTTCGTTCAGCTCACCCTCGCCCTCTTCCTGGGAACGTTCGTCTTCGCCCTGACCGTGCTGCGAACGGTGCGGGCCGGCGACGACCAGCAGCCCGAGTTCGTTCCGCGGATCGCGGTGACGGTCACATATCTCCTCACCATTGCCAGCGTGATCGGGCTGGTGCTCTTCCTCGCCCACCTCGCCGAGGAGATCCGGGTCGAGACGATGCTGCGAAACGTGCACGCGGAGGCCAGCGAAACCGTCCGGCGGACCCTCGAAGGCTCGGACGCCGATCCAAACGGCCGCGTGGAACCGACAGCGGAAGCTCTCCTGCTGTGCGCGGCACGGTCGGGCTTCCTCACCAGCCTCCGGGTCGAATCACTCATCCGGGTGGCGGCCGAACTGAATCTGATCGTGCTCGTCGACCGGCCGGCCGGGGCATCCGTCGTTGCCGGAACGCCGATCGGATTCGCCTGGTCACCGGCGGGTGCGACGCTCGCCCCAGCCGACCGGGACAGCCTACTGGCCGCGTTTGCGAGCGCGGTGGGTATCGGTTTCGAACGAACGTCCCTGGACGACATCAGCTACGGACTTCGCCAGCTCACCGATGTGGCGACCAAGGCGCTCTCCCCCGGCGTGAACGACCCGACCACGGCCACCCATGCGCTGGGACACAGCTCGGCCCTGTTGTGCACGCTGACCGGTCTGCCGCTCGGTGACGAACGGCTGCGAGACGACGCCGGGACGGTGCGGCTGATCAGACGCCGACCCGACCTTGCCGACCTGCTCGAGCTGGCGGTCGACCAGCCTCGCCGATACGGAGCGGGCGAACCCCAAGTGGTCGAGCGCCTCTACCGTCTCCTGCGTGACGTCGGCTGGTCGACCGGGCGGCGCGACCACCACGACGCAGTGCGGCGTGAGCTCGAGCGACTCCGCACCACCATGGCCGACGCGGACAGCAGCCCGGGACAACGCGAGCGGTACGACCAGCTCGGCCGCGACGTCGAAGCCGCCCTGGAGGGCCGCTGGCCGTTACCCGAGGCAGACAGGCACCGATAACGTCGCAGGTATGTCCCCCGCCGAGACATCCTGGCGCCGGAAGCTTCAGCAAGGGCTGCACGCATCGGTTCGCGGCAATGCCCAGGCGTTCGGCTTCTCCATCACCGTCACCGTCACCTTCGGGGTCCTCTCCCAGCTCGAGCCGAAACCACGCTTGATCGACTTGTTCCTGTTCGCCCTGGCCGGGGTCGCCGCCTTCACCGTCCTCAACATCGTGGTCGTTCTCCGAACCGGCGGCAGGACCACCGACGGCACCGGTGAGCGCGCAACGCTGATCGGGACTGCCACCGACTTCCTTGCGGTCGGCGCCGCGGTCGGCGTGGCGATCGGCACCGGCACGCTCCTGCACAACGGCTGGGCATGGCTGCTGGCCCCGTTCGCCGCCGGCGTCGTCTACGTCTTGGTGCAGTCGATCGAACTGGCCGTGGGTCGCGAGGAAGCCGACGGCCACACACATTCCGGACCGGAGCAGCCGTGATCAGCTCTCAACCCCTCACGCAATCAGTCTGCCATCCAGCGGGCTCGACCACCGGTCCGGGAGCCCGCTCAGGGTTCGACGATGACCGCCGAGCCGACAGCTGTCGCCTGGATACCGTCGGGGGTCGGGGTGACCCTGGTCAGGTCGTGACCGAACGGCAGGCTCCCCAGCGGGACGGTCAGGCTGAGACGCTGTCGCAGCAGCAGCCGGCTGGCGCGGTCCAGGTCACCCGAAGCGGTGTCCATGTGGCGCGGAGTCAACCGTAGGGAGCCGTCCTCGGCGGTCAGTTCCACATCCGCGCTGGCTTGGAGGCTGCGGCCCAACACGTCGACCTTCCCGGTGATCGTGACCAGCCCGTCGTCGGCCGGGGCAACCTCCAGCGGCCGCCCGGTGGCGTCGAAGTAGGCGTTCAGGTCCGGATAGGTGATCGCCACATCTTCCGTCGACTGGCCGACGCCGATCCGCCGGACGTCCTGCACGAGGACGTCGTGGAACGGGACCCGCACGTCGAGCAGCTGGGAGTCGAGGCGGTCGACACGCAACGGGCCGCTGGTGATACCGCGGGTCGTCACGTCGACCTCGTCGTAGGACCCGCGGATGACTTGCGGCAGGAAGAACCGGCCCCGCACCGTCACCTCCGGACGTTCAGCTGCGCCGGCGGCACTCTGGATGTTGCGTTCGAGAAGGGACTCCGCCCCGACCCGGGCGAGACTGTCCGCTCCCCACAGCAGCAGCAGCACACCCGCCACGAGCGCCGCAGCCTGCCAGCCGGTGCGCCAGCGCGCGGCTGCTGTCCGTGGCCGCCGGCCAGTCCTGGATCGAGGCGGATTTGTCCGACTCGTTTGACTCGTCTGATCAGTCATCGGCGCCCACCGTAGTCGGAGGATCGCCGCGATAGGGAACGCGTCGGCTCGGCCAGCCGGCCGACCGGCCGAGCAGGGTGAGCACTGCCGGTGTGAGCAACGGTCGGACGACGAGGGTGTCGATCAGCAGGCCGGCGGTCATGGCGAAGGCTATCTGACGAAAGGTGGCGAGCGGGATGATGGCGACCATGGCGAACGTCGCGGCCAGGATCACTCCGGCGGTGGTGATCGCTCGCGAGCTGCGCGGCACTGCGATCATCAACGCCTCCCGCATCGGGCGGCGGCGTGCTTCCCCCCAGATCGATCCGACCGAGAACACGGTGTAGTCCGCGCCGAGCGCGATCAGCAAGACGGCGGCCGCGAACGGTGCGTAGAAGGTGAGACCTTCCTGACCCAGCAGGTCCTGGAACACGAACGCGGTCAGGCCGAGGGCGGCGGCGACGCTCAGCGCGCTACAGGCCAGCAACGCTAGCGGAGCCAGCACCGCCCGCAGATAGAGGATCAAGATCACCAGCTCGATCAGCAGGGCGACCAGCACGGTCACCTGAAGGCTACGACGGGTCAGCTCAACCACCTCGGATGCGATCAAGGTCTGACCGGTCAGCGAAACGCGGGCGTCGGGAAGCCCGGCCTCCGCGACAAGAGCGGTGGCGTGAGCTTGGAGCTGCCGCGCCTGGCTGATAGCGGTCGCGCCCAACGGGTCGGTGCCGTAGACGATGATGTAACGGGCGGCGTCCCCGCTTTGGGCCAGCACCAGGCCTTCGGCCTTGGTGGTGGGCAGGTCGGCCGGACCGAACACCTTGGTGATGCCGGGCTGGCGGCTGATGTCAGTCTGAAGCCGAGCCAGCGCTGCTCGATGGGCGGCGATGCCGGGTTGTTCGACCAGGATCTCGGTCGGGGCGGAGATCCCGCGCAGACCGGACAGGCTGAGCAGGTCCGCTCCTTCGGCCACCGCGTCGTCTCGCGGCAGTGCGGCGGTGAAGGACAGGTCGAGACGTGCATGCGTCAGCGGCCAGGCGGCCAGGCCGAGGAGCAGCACGACGCCGACGGCGGCGACCGCGGCCGGGCGACGCCGGGTCAGCAACCGGATCGCCCGGCCCGACCGCGACCGGCGGCCCTCCACGGCGAGCCCTCCGGGCGCCGGCGATCCGCGCACCGGGAGCACGGTGAACAGCCGCCAGCCCAGGATCGTCATCACGGCCGGCGTGAGTGTCAGGCAGATGGCCAGGCCGACCAGCACGGTCAACGCGAGTGCCGGCCCGAGGCCACGGAAGATCCCGAACGGGGCGGCGAGCAGCGCGATCGTCCCACCCGCCACGGTCAGGCCGGCGACGGCGACGACCTTTGAATCCCGGGCCAGGGCGTGCTGTGCCGATTCGATCTTGGTGTGACCGTGCACGAGTTCGTCCCGGAAGGCGGAAAAGAACAGAACGCAGTAGTCGGTGACCACTCCGAGCAGCAGGGCGACCAGCACCGGCTCCAACTGGGACGGCACCTCGAACCCCAACGCGCCGGCCAGGGTGGTCAACAACGGGAAGTAGACCAGGTACCCGATCGCGGCGATCCCCACGACCGCGAGCGGCGCCAGCAGCGACCGGAACGCCAGCGCCACGACAACGATGATCAAGATCACGCTGGCGATCTCGAACAGATGCAGCCGGGCGTCCAGATAGCCACCTTGGGCAATCTGGGCGGGCACGAACCCGGTCACGTAGGCGCTCGCGGACGGCTGGTTGTTGAAGTGTGCCGCGTACTGGTTGGCCAGCAGCACCGTTCCCCACAGCCCGGTGCCGGGCGACACGTAGAGGTAGGTGACGGCAAGATCGTGGCGGCTGGTCGGCACCGGGATGGCCGCGATCAGCCGATCCGGAGGGATCGGTCGGTCGGCCTTCAACGCGTCCTGCGTTGTGGCCAACGCCCACAGGGTTGCGTCGGCCCTGGTCAGCAGGCTCAGCCCGCCCGGCTGATGCAGCACCACCGTTGTCCCGGACAGCACCGGCACCCGGAAGGTGTCGAGGATGTGCTCCTCGACCTGCAACACCGGGGCATCGGACGGCAACAGATCACCGAAGTCGCTGCCCGAACCGGCGTTAGACGGGACGGCCAGCGTGACCACGGTTGCCGCCGCGACCCAGCCCGCCACGACGACCCACCGGCCCATCGTCACCGCCGCGCGGTAGACCCCGCCGAGCACAGTCCAGATCCGCGAGACCCGGCCGACCACCGAGGAAGCGTTCACCGGGCTCGCTCCCTTCGATCGGACCGTCGAGTCTCGGGCTGGATACCCCGACCTAGCATGGGGAATCACGCGTGCCAGTTCATCCTAGGAGGCAGCGATGCCCGGCTCCGATGCCGCGGGTCCCGACGACGATCAACCAGCGGCCGAGGTGGCGGAATCGTCGACCGAGTCCGCGTCACGCTGGTGGGTCGCGGCGGTCACCTTCGTGGCGGGTGTGGTGACCGGCGTGCTCGCCGTCGGACTGCTCAGCTGGGGCAAGCCGGACTTCGTGACCGCCGTGGAGAACGTACCCTCGACGGGAACGACCGCACGCGTCCCGACCGGCATCGAGACCACCGGTGTCACCGGAACGGTTGAGGTGAATGTCGCTTGCCTGCGGGTGATCAACGAGGCGCAGGACATCTACACGATCTTGACCGGGGCCGATCAAGCTGTTCAAGACGTCGACCTGCAACAGCTCGACGACATCGTCCGGCGGCTGCAACCGATCGAACCGCGGCTCGAACGTGACCTGGTGGATTGTCGAGTTGCCGGCAATGTCGACACTGGGGCGTCCGGTGCAGCGCCGTCGCCGGTCATCCCGACCGCCGGTTCTGCTGGACCGGCGACCCCGACCGCCACCTCGACCCGCTGACAGGCCCCACCGGAGCAGGGTCGCCGGACGTGACCGGCCGCACGCCGTCGTCCGATCCTCGTCCTTCACCACACCGCGGTGTACGTTGTCGTGAGTCGGGCCTATCGAGGAGACGTTTCCTGATGCCACTGCACCCCATCCACAGCACAGGAGCGGCGGCGGCTGCGACAGCGGCCGTGCTTTGCGCGACCGCGGTCCTCTCCGGGTGCGGTGGCCAGCCGCAACCCAGTCCGAGCAGCGCGCCTCCGTCGACATCGGCGCCGAGCCCGACCCCGACGGCGCTGACCGCCGCATGCGCCGACATCGAAAACCTCAAAGCATCTGTCGAGACGCTGAGGCAGGTGAGTCCCGCCACCGACGGCGCAGCGGCTCTGACCGCCGCCATCGCCGACGTCCAGGCCAAGCTCGCCGCCGCGGAAAAGTCAGCCGCCGCGTCACCAACGCTCCAACCCTCCCTGGCGCAGGTCCGTCAGGCCGTGAACGAACTCCAAGACAGTGCCAGCGGCGTGACCACGGGCAATGTCGCGCAGAAGGCGCCGGCGATCGTGGCGGCAACCCGCAAGGTGGCCACCGCGATGTCCGAGCTGTCCGCGGTCGTCGACCAGGTCTGCTCCTGATCTCAGAAGAGCGCCGAGCAATCAACGGCCCTGGCCGGCGGAGCGCGGCACCCAGCGCCTCACAGGCAGCTGTAGTTGTGGTCGAGATCGTCCTCGATGTACTGGATCATCGTGACCGGTCCCCCCGTCAAACCAGCGTCGGATGTGCAACGGGTTGAGGCATCCTGCTGGTCGGCTGCGCCCGCCAGCCAGCTCGGTAACCCGATCAGGTTCCGACCGACCGCGGACCCGGACGGATCGACGTCGCGCACCGTGGTTCCGACGATCTGAGACCATTGATAGCTGGTGGAGTAGATGCCGACGCTGGCGCCTTCGGCGAGATAGAACTGCGTCATCCCTTCCAGCGTTGCTGTGTTCCTCGCGTCCGCGTCCGCGTCGCCGTGCTGCCAGGAGTTCATCGTCTCCACGTCCAGCCACCAGCGGTAGTCGGCAGCGTTGTCGCTGACACCTGCTTGCCGTGCTGCCGGTCCAAGGCGCTGATCGACGGACTCGACCGCACGGTTCCAGCCGTACTGCCACGAGCAGGCGAGATCATTGCTCAGGCCGCGCACGGTTTGTGTCGAGATCGTGCATCTGCCGTACGGGTTGCGGCGTGACTCGTCGGCGGGACCGTAGGAGTTCTCTCCGCGGCCGTCCAGATTGTCGATCGGCCAGGTGGTGACGTTGTACAGCTCCAGTACGTCACCAGGATTTCCCGTGTTGATGTAGAGCTGGACGGCCGGCTGATGCGGGTTCGCCGCAGTGGTGGCGGTGAAGGCCCAGGCGAGTTGGTCGGCCAGGCACGGGTTCGTGTTGGCCGCCGTGCCCCCGTTGACACCCACGATGGCGTAAGCCGTGCCGGCCGGCAGTATCCGGCCGCACTGTGGCCAGGACACGTCGAGGCCGGTTCGCGGACCAAGGTCGCCACCGCCCTGTTCCGCCCGAGCCGTGCTCACTTCGAAGCCGAGCATCAGCAGAACCGCCACGAGGAGCAGAATGGGCACTCGAATTGCCCGAGAGAACATCTTTTTGACGCTACCACACCCGTATCCACGTTCAACTCTGCTTGCGCTTCCCGGCCGTGCGGCCGAACTCCGGTTCACGCCATGCAGGGAGCGTGACCCTCCTCGTTGATAACGGAAAGGTCACAACAGTCCGCAACGTTTGCATAGTGGCAACTACTGCAGAAGAGTGGAATGGATCGCCGCAAGGCTTCCGGGCCTCACTTCCCGGCTCCGGACTCCATATCAACCGAGCGAACAGGAGACAGCTGAGATGAGCACTGCAACGATTCTCTGGATCCTCGCCGCGATCGTCGTGATCGCGATCGTCGTGACCTTGCTTGCCGTGCGGGCACGGCGGCGGCGTGTGCAGTCAGCCCAACGCATCGGGCTTCCCGATCTCGGCGCCCTGTCCACCGAGGGCCTCGACAAACAGCACACCGGCGGCTCGGCCAGCCGGCAGCCGGAGCAGTAACGCCGCTCGACCGAGCCCCGTCGCGGTGTTGTGGCCCTCCGCCTGCGGACCCTGCAGAGTGCAAAGTGGCTCCGCTCGGGGTCACCGAAGGGCCGTTGTCGTGCAAGATCGTCGTGTGGTGGCCTCGGTGTTTCCCGGACGACAGCCGCATCTTTGGTGCGATCGGGATTCGCCAGGCTGGCCATCACGACTCCTCCGCACCGGTTTCGGCGATCACCCCGTCTGGAGGACGTGATGTCGTGAATGGCCTCGAGATGGCTACCGCCGAGCGGACCGAGCTCGCCGATTTGTTGGCGACGCTGACGCCCGCGCAGTGGGAGGTGCCGTCGCTTTGTGTTGGCTGGCGGGTACGTGACGTGGTCGCTCACGTAATGAGCTTCGACGGCGTCACTCCCCGTGCAATGCTTCGCCGCGTCATCCGCGGCCGGATCGTCCACGCCAACCAGGTCGCCGTTGACGAACTCGCATCGCTCACTACCGAACAGCTCCTTCACAAGCTCCGCACCCATCTGCGGCCACAGGGACTGGCCACAACCTTCGGGGGGCGGCTCGCTCTGCTCGATGTCACCATCCATCACCAAGACATTCGCCGCCCGCTCGGTATGCCGCGCCAGATCCCGGCCGAACGGCTGCGTTGGGTGCTACCCGACAGCGTTCGTAGCCCTGAGCTGCCGGGCTGGCGACTCGCCGAGGTGTGCGCCTGGCGCCAACCGATCTGGACTGGAGGCACGGCTCGGGACCGGAGATCACGGGACCGGCAGAAGCCCTGCTGATGGCGATCACCGGTCGGGCAAGTGCCATCGGCGAGCTGACCGGCCCCGGGCAGCCCGTGCTGGCCCGCCGGCTCACCCGCCGACCGCACCGGCGCACCATCCCAGAGCACGGCCAGGATCGCTAACGCCGATTCTCGCGCAGCGGATTCGACCCCAGTTTGGTCATCGGTATTCGTAGCGGAGTCGGCGTCCGCCCCACCAGGGGACTTCGGTGGTTGGTAGATCGGCTTGGCGGAGGATGGGTGAGTAGGCGCGCCGGTCGAGTCGGACGACGGTTTCGTCTTGGTGGTTGAGGATCTCGCCGCCGGTGCTGAGGAAGCGGCGCTGCAGGGTGTCGGGGGTGGCGGTGTGGTAGCCGGGTAGCCGGCGGCGGAGAGCGGCGCAGACGGTGTGGGCGAGCACGGACAACACGACGTCGAGGTCGACGTTGAGGGCGACGGCTCCGGCAAGGGCGTCGAGGCCGAAGGAGCGGATCGCCTCGGCGAGGCGCTGCTCGATGTTCATCCGTCGGGCGTAGCTCTCGATGATCTTCTTGGCCGGGCTGGTGAGGTCGTTGGTGATCAAGAGGGTGGGTTCGTCGTGGCCCAGTCCGGTGACGGCGATTTGTCGCAGCGTGCCGGGGTAGCTGCTGAGCGTCGCGGCCGGGTCGTCGATGACCTGGACCCGGCGGGTCTTGCCGCCGGCGCGGGCGATGCTCATCGCGGTCCAGGCGCTGGTGGGCAGGGCGTGCAGGGCGGCGGTGAGTCTGGGGGTGCGGGCCCGCAGGGTGATGAATCCGATGCCTCGGTCGGTGAGCTCGCCGAGGTGGTGTTGGGTGGTGACCTTGCTGTCGAAGATCAGCAGTCTCGGGTCGCGGCCGGTGACGGTGTGCCAGTGGTCGGCGAAGGCGAGGACTTCGTTGTTCTGGGTGGCCTTGGCCAGGTCGGCGTTGGCGTAGAGCAGGGTATGGGAGTCGGCGTCCTCGGCGAAGAAGGTCAACACGCTGCGGGTGCGTTGGGACCTTCGAGGCACGTAGTGCTTTTCCAGCGCCGGGTCGCCTCCCCAGTGCATGACGGCGTGGAAGTCCAGGTTGATCGTCTCGCCGGTGGCGAGCCCGGCGGTCAGGGTGGCCTTGTCCAAGGCGGTGAGGAACGCGGCCTGCTTGGCGTGGTCGAGCCGGTAGGAGTAGGTGGTCAACGCGGTGGCCTTGGGCAGCGAGGTCAGGCCCGCGAACAGTGCCGCACCGGGGTCGGTGGCCAGTTCCTCGACGTGGGAGACCCGGCGGGTGCCGGTGAGCTTGAGCGCCAGCAGCGCCAGCATCGAGCTGACCGCCGGGATGACGGTGGTGCCGGGGTAGCCGGCCGCTGTGACCAGGCCGGGCAGGTCCAAGGCGACCAGGTCCGGGATGGTCAGCAGCAGCCCGGCCAGTTTCGTGTCGAGCCGCTGCGGCCATTGGGTGAAGTCGAGCACCCCGCTCCGCGGCTGGATGTCGCGCCGCGGCAGTCCACGCTCGGCGTGCGGGCGGGGCCACAGCCGCGGGAAGCCTTCCTCGGCGAGCACCTCCGCCACCCCGGTTCGGTTCAGCGGGAGGCCCTCGGCGGCCAGCACCTCGGCGATCTCGTAGGCCGACCGGCCGGCCCGCCGCAGCTCGATGATCCGGCCGCGGGCGGCCTCTTTGGCCGGTGCGCTCTTGGGGCCGGGTTTGGTGTCGGTGAAGAAGTCTCGCCGACCGGCCCGGAAGTCCCGCGCCATCGACGCCACGCTGGCTGCGGTGTAGCCGAACCGGCCGGCCACCTCCGCTGCCGTGGCGCCCTCCAGCAGGTAGGCCCGCAACGCTTCGTACCGGCGCTGGTCGGCAGTGTCGGGTGCAGCGAAGAACTCAGCACCCGGCCGCGCCGAGGATGGGAGTGATATCGCTGTCTGTTCGATGCGCCCACTACAGCAGCCCATTGTGCGACCGTCAACGTAGACGCGCCGGGGACCGGGCCGAGGGAACAGTATCCATGTATTTCTTAGCCGTTTACGGCACCGAGCGGGTCCGTTCGACGGCTGGCCGCTCGCTACGTGAACAGCGCCACGGACATACCAGACAGCGGGACCGGCCCCACTATCCCGGTCACGCGCCGGCGCCGGACCCAGGAAACCCTTACAGCACAGACGAAGCCATGCCTCCGTCGGTCACCGACCACCGCCCACGCCCACCGAACCGTCCGGCGCGAGAATCGGCGCTAAAGAAGGGGGTGGAGGCGTGGATGTTGGCGCGAAGTTCCTCGGCACACGTTGGGCGGCACGAGCCCCCATAGCCCTGTTCAAAGCGCACCTGGGCTTCCTCTTCGCCGGCCGCATGCTCCTGCTGCTTCACCGCGGCCGCAACAGCGGTGCCGAACGATCCGTCGTGCTGGAGGCCGTAGACCGCGAAGACCCCGACAAGGTGCTGATCGCGTCAGGGTTCGGAACCACCTCCCAGTGGTACCAGAACCTGAAGGCCGAACCTTCCTGTCGGGTATCGATCGGATTCCGAAACCGCGTCCCGGCCACGGCCGAACTCCTCGACACGTCAGCCAGCTCATCGCTTCTCGCACGGTACGCGGCAGACCACCCGAGACTGTGGAAACACCTCAGCCGATCGATCACGACACTCACAGGCGACAGCGACGAGAAGCTCGACATACCCATCGTCCGGCTGCATCTCGAACGACGACCCGACTGAACGAGATCGACGGGGTCATCCCCATTGCACAGGTCCGGGGAGCGATCGCAAATCTGGAGGTCGGCGCGTCGCGGACGGCATCAGTGAGCCAAACCGGGATGCCGCTATCGGCCAGCCCTGACCTGGCCGTGTTCTGCCGGAAACGATCTTGCTGGAGAAGCTTCAACCGGAGCCCCGAAACCGGAGCCCCGGATGAATCTAGCCCGGAGCCTGGCTGAGGTGCAGACCGAGCGGTGAGCTTCGAAGGCGATTGCATCGACCGGATGTCTTGCAACGTCTACCAGCCCAACCCCCTCACCGACGCACGACGGGCGCACAACCGCGCGCATCCCACACGACGGCCACCACGACGCGACAGACCGATGGCGCGTCATCGCGGAATGATCAACTCAGCAGCAGCAGGATCGGCTGCGGAATGCGCCATCGATCGGCGACCGGAGTCAACACCACGACACCGACGACCAGAGCAGCGACCAGCAGCAGGTCCACTCCAGCAGCCTGAACCAACGTCGTTGCCGCTGTGGACCGACGCGCCCGGCGCGATCCAACCCGGCCGGGCTGCAAGATTTGACCACGCGTCATCCGCGGGACCAGGATCTGCGTGCTCAGACGCTACCGGCGGTTGGCTGCGACAGCGCTCAACTGCCCGTCGCTCCGTCCGACCGGACCGTATCCGGGGCGCGCATGGCACGTCGCCCTCACGGTCAACCCCGCGTCGGTGCCGTGCCGGACGTCATCGACCCTCCCAGCTGTCGTGGAAGC
Organism: Microlunatus ginsengisoli; assembly: GCF_039537205.1. Classification (NCBI taxonomy): domain Bacteria; kingdom Bacillati; phylum Actinomycetota; class Actinomycetes; order Propionibacteriales; family Propionibacteriaceae; genus Microlunatus; species Microlunatus ginsengisoli. Next base: position 56,575 of record NZ_BAABAB010000004.1, read on the forward strand.
GGCACGTGCGGTGGCCGCTGCCCTCCAACAGCTCCCGAGTCGTCACTCAAGCGATCGCGGCAACCGGTACGCCCGCCGCGTCCCCATCGACACGACGGACCCCCAGACCGGTACACCACGACGGCCTTCGCGCCGGAGGAGGACGGCGGCCACCTGTTCAGGGAACACCCGAGCGGCGCCGCACATCGACCCGATCCGATGCGGGACGCTGATACCCGCGACGACCAGAATCGTGTCGGCACCACCGATCGATGCTCATCCGCGCCGACCACGACGGCCCGAGTTGGTCGACCACCCGCCCGATCAAGCGCCCTGACTGTCCACTATCGAGCAACAGTTGCAGGCAAGCAACCTCCGGACGGCCATCGTGACCGCGGCGTTACCAGGCCGGGTCTTGATCAGCTTCCCCACAACGCCAACAACAAGATCAACCGCATAACGCCTGGCACCGATCGCTGGACAAGGTTGCGTCGACCTCATCTGCGGTCGGTCAAGCCACCCCAGCCGGCCGAACGGAGGACCGTGGCTCGTCACGTGACGAAGGTTCGACCGCGGCCACTTCGGGCCGCTCCCGGTCGAAAATGCGCCCCGATCAGCGTGCCCTTGCCGGACCGGTGCCGGATGGGTTGGATGGACCCATGACCGACCGTCGACGCGAGCCTGGTTCCCGGCAACTGGCCACCATGATCGACGCCGCACGCGTCTTCGCCGGAATCACGGCCGAATCGATCGCCCAAAGCGGTGCAGCTCTGACCCTTCCTCAGCTTCGCGTCCTGGTCCTCGCGTCACTCGCTGAGCCGCTCAATGCGACTGCCGTCGCGGCGGCGCTGGAAGTCCACCTCTCCAGCGCCAGCCGAATCTGCGACCGGCTGGTCAGAGGGGGATTGCTGGCCCGGCGTGACCGCCCCGATGACCGGCGACACCTCGAACTGACCCTGACCGAGGAAGGTGAGCGGGTTCTCGCCGACATCACGGCCCACCGAAAACGCGTCTTCAGCCGGATCCTGCGCCGGATCGATCCCGCCGACCGAGCGCTGCTGACCGATGCGCTCGGACCCTTCATCGATGCCGCCACCGAGTACGACAACCGCCGTTCCCTGATGCCCTGACCGCCGCGCACGGGTCGTCCCATGGTGCCCGCATCGGAGACTGTTCGGCCGAATTGGCCGGGAAGCTGTCGATCGTCGTGCCGAAGAAGTCCCTGCCCCATGCCTCATTGCCGGCAGAGCCGGGAGGTCGTGACCTCGATGCGACACGACGAGGAGGCGACTCGGTTGGCCCAACCCTGGATCCGGATCATCAGCAGCCGGCGCGATCGGCCAGCGGGCGCGGCCGGGAACGCAGGATGTCCCGCCTTGGATCTCCAGCCGAGCCCGACATCCGCCTGCGCACGCTCCCCCGACGCCCGTCGTCCGACGGCAGCGTGGACGATTCAGGAGCGGCTAGAAGCGAGGAGACGTGGCTGCTCGCTGCGGCGATGCTGCCGATCCTGATCATCGCGGTTGCCGCAGCAACACTTCGCCGTGTCACTCAGGTGGACCGAATGCATACACCGACGCTACGACGGTCCCGCCGGGCTCGACAAGAGCAGCCCCACGATGATCTCAGCGTCCTCGGATGGTGGAAATCGAGTGGCGAACCGGCAGGCGGCGGGCACCCGGCGCCGAACTGCGGCGGCAGGCCCCGCCAGAGCGACCCGGATCAGTGCCCGAGGACGAAGTAGCGCAGCCACAGATAGGGCGCGGCCAGCAGGACCGTCACCGCGGTCACGACTGCGCCTTTGCGGGTGAACTCCCAAAACGAGATGGGTGTGGCGGAGCGGGCGGCGATGCCGATGACGACGACGTTGGCGCTGGCCCCGATCGCGGTCAGGTTCCCGCCGAAATCGGCGCCGATGGCAAGCGCCCACCACAACGCGTTGGCTTGGCTCGGATCCTCAATACCGTGGCTGAGCTGGGCGACGATCGGGCTCATCGCCGCGGTGTAGGGAATGTTGTCCACGATCCCGCTGAGGAGCGCCGACACGAACAAGATCAGCATGGTGGCCGTCAACGGATCACCGCCGGTCGCCCGCGCCGCAGCGTCGGCCAGCCGGCCGATCACCCCGGTCTGCACCAGCGCACCGACCATGATGAACAACCCGGCGAAGAACAACAACGTCTCCCACTCCACGCTTGGCATGAACTCGGCGGGTCTGCTCCGCGACAGCAAGACCAGCAGGCCCGCCCCGATCAACGCCACCACCGACGGTTCGACGTGCAGCACGGCATGGCCGATGAATCCGGCGAAGACCAGCGCCAGCACGATCCCGCAAATGATCAGCAGCCGACGGTCCTTGATCGCCTCCCGTTCATCCAGCGCCATCACCTCGGCCGTCCGAGCCGGATCGACGGTGAAGGAACCGCGGAACAGCAGCGGCAGCATAGCGACCAGAACAATGATCCCCAGTCCCGCGATCGGTGTCATGTGGATCAGGAAGTCGTTGAAGCTCAGCCCGGAACGGCTGGCGATGATGATGTTCGGCGGGTCACCGATCAACGTCGCCGCCCCGCCGATGTTCGACGCGAACACCTCCGCGATCAGGAACGGCACCGGGGACACGTCGAGCCGTTCACAGACCAGCAACGTCACCGGCGCGATCAACAACACGGTGGTCACATTGTCCAAGAACGCGGAGGCGAGCGCAGTGATCAGCACCAGCAGCACCATCACCTTCAGCGGGGAACCCTTGGCGCGTTTCGCCGCCCAGATCGCCACATACTCGAACACCCCGGTGCGGCGCAACACACCGACGATGATCATCATCCCGAGCAGCAGGAAAATGACATCCCAGTCGATCCCGGTCTCGTGGGAGTAGAACACATCCTCTGAGGACAACACACCGAACGCGACCACCATCGCCGCCCCGGTCAACGCGACCACTGTCTTCGGCACTCGCTCCGTCGCGATCAACACATAGGCGGCGATGAAGACGCCGACCGCGACCACGGCCATCACCGGTTGTCACCTACTCGCGGGACCGGCCCGGTTATCGATTCGGCAGCGACAGCTCCAACAGCCGCGACGCGGTGATCACACCGATCAGCCGACCGTCCCGCATCACCGCCACCAGCGGGCACCGCAGCCGGGCCATGATCGCCGCCACCTCGATGATGGTGTCGTCGTGGTTCACCGCCGCCAACTCGCTCCGCTCCACTGGTAACACATCGCGGACCCGCTTGCGGCCCAGCTTCTCCCCCGCCCGGTCCGCCATCGACTCGCTCATCACCCGCGCCAGCGACGGATCGTCCTGCACATATCCGGGCACCAGGAACCGGACCACCTGCGATGCCGGCAGAATCGAATGCGGTGAACCGTCCACGTCGGTGACCACCAACGCCGGCAGACGCCGGTCGGCCAACACGTGCGCCGCCTCCAACGCATTGGCGTCCAACGACACCAACGGCGCGTCCTCCGCCATCTGCTCGGCGTGCACCACCACAGGCTACGCGCACACACACCGGCCGAGCCCGCAACGAACTCACCCGGCCACCAGCCACTCGACCAAGCACACGACCCGCCTCGCGTCGTCGAAACGCGGCGCAGCAGGACACCGCACCGCGTGCCGACCAGACTTCCCGGCGCACCCTCGCCCCACGGCGAAGTCGACATCGTAACGCCCCCCCGATTCCGACCCCGGCGACCTGCGACGTCGGTGCACGGGCCGTCGCAACCCTGGGCCCCTCCGGCATGGCATCACGGAGCCGGCGCCGGTACGGCCTGGTTGACGGCCCGGCATGAGCCGCTGGAGGCGACGGTCAGCGACCAGGCGCATGACAGGACGGAGAATCTGCTGGCCTCAGCGGCGCCCACGGGTCTAGCGTGGCTTGTGGCGTGCCGGGAAGCCTGGTCGGCGTTGACATCAGCGTCGGCTGCGAAGGAGCCTCGCCATGAACACGCCCACCCAGCCTGCCATTCGCACCGAAGGTCTGACGAAGAGGTTCGGACCCACCCTGGCCCTGGACCACCTCGACCTCGAGGTGGAGACCGGGGAGGTGTTCGGGTTCCTCGGCCCGAACGGGGCCGGCAAGTCGACCACGATCCGGCTGATCCTCGGCCTGATCCGGCCGACCGCCGGCCGCGCCCTGATCTTCGGCACCGACGCCGCGGATATCGTCGCGTCCCACAGCCGCCTCGCCCACGTGCCCGCCGACGTTGCCCTCTGGCCAGACCTGACCGGGGCCGTGGTGCTGGCCCTGCTTGCCGCGTTGGGCCCAGGCACTGACCGCGGCTACCGGGCCGAGGTGGTCGACCGGTTCGCCCTGGACCCCGATCGACGGTGCGCCACCTACTCCACCGGCAACCGCCAGAAGGTGGCCCTGATCGCCGCCTTCGCCACCCGCGCGCAGCTGCTGATCCTGGACGAGCCGACCACCGGGCTGGATCCCCTGATGGAACAGCAGTTCCGCATCTGTCTGCGCGAGGCGACGGACCGAGGGCAGACCGTGTTCCTCAGTTCCCACCAGCTCGCCGAGGTCGACGCGGTGTGTGATCGGGTCGGCATCCTTCGAGCCGGCCGGCTCGTCGACGTGGCCGGCCTGACCGAGCTGCGTCGGCTTCGGACGACCGAACTCACCGCCACCTATGCCGGCGCGGTGCCGGCCGGCCTCCGAGCCGACCTGCCGGGTGTCGAGGCGGTGCACCGCATCTCGGCCAGCACCATCGCCGTGGTGCTGTCCGGGGCACCGGGAGCGGCGCTGCAACAACTGGCCACTGATGATCTTGTCGCCGTGGACGTCCGAGAGCCCAGCCTGGAGGAGATCTTCCTCGGCTACTACGGCGGGGCCGGCTCGTGACCGCGGCGGACATCCGAACGGGACGCGTCGTCGCACCGCCGAACGAACGGGCGCGGTGGCTGCGGCTGCTGCGACTGGATCTGCGGCGGATCACCCGCGGCGCCGCGATCCTGGGTGCGCTGACCGCGGGCTTCACCGCACTCGTCGTCCGCGTCTATCCGAGCACAGTCGCCAGCCCGCAGGATGCGGCCGCGCTGGAACTGGTGGCCCACAACCCGGCGATCCGGCTCCTGTTCGGGATACCGCGAGCGCTCGACACCGCAGGCGGGTTCACCGTGTGGCGGACCGGCACCATCGCCGCCGTGGCGATCGCCGCGTGGGCGCTCGCCACGGCCACCCGGCTGACCCGGGGCGAGGAGGACAGCGGCCGCAGCTGGCTGCTGCACTCCGCACCCGTCCCGATCCCGACCACCGTCGTCGCCCACCTCACCACCATCGTCGCAGTCGTGACCGCAATCGGCGCGGCCACGGCCGTGGCCATGGTCGCCGCCGGCGCCACACCCGAGGGCGCCCTGATCTACACCGCCGGGCTGGTCGCGGTCGGATGGTTCTTCACCGCCATCGGCGCCTCCGCCAGCCAGTTGCTGGGTGAGCGGTCGCAGGCCGGCGGACTGGCCGCCGGGCTGCTAGTGGCCGCACTGATGACCCGCATGGTCGGCGACGGACTCGAGTCGGTCGGCTGGATCGGCTGGCTGACCCCCTTCGGTCTGCTGTCGCTCAGCGCCCCCTACACGGGTAATCATTGGCTGCCGATCGTGGCACTGATCGCTGCCTCGCTCGCCGCCGCAACACTCGCGGTCTACCTGGCCGGACACCGAGACCTCGGAGCGGGTCTGATCGCCGTCCGCGGCACCAGGGCCGCCCGAACGAGGCTGCTCTCAAGTCCGGTCGGGTTCGCGACCCGCCGAACGCTTCCGTCCCTCCTGGGCTGGGGTGCCGCCATCGTCGGCTACTTCCTGCTGATCGGGTTGCTTGCGGTGTCGCTTACGGAATTCCTGACCGCCAACCCGCGTTTCGCCGAACTCGCCGCCGCCGCCGGCTTCGGCGACCTCGTGCGCGTCGAGGGCTACGTCGCCGCGCTGTTCAAGCTGCTCCCGATCCCGCTCGGACTGTACGCAGCCGTGCGGATCGCCAGGCTCGCGGCGGCCGAGACACGCGGGCAACTCACCCTGCTCTTCAGCACACCCGTACGACGTGTCGCCTGGCCCCTGTCCGAGGCGTTCGTCGTGACAGTGGCATGTCTGCTGCTGGCAGCTGTGACAGCCGTCAGCGCCTGGATCGGCACGACCATCGTCGCCGCCGACCTGACACTCGGCGACGCGTTTGCCGGCACGGCCAACGTGTTGCCCGTCGTGTTCTTGTCGGTGGGCGCCGCCATCGTGGCCTGGGGATGGTGGCCACGGGCCGTCTTGCCGATCGGGGCACTGCCCACCGTGGGCGGCTTCATCTGGTGGGTGGTGGCCGAGTCTCTCGACTGGTCCGAGCGGGTCCAAGCCATCTCCCCCTACCCGCACCTGGCATCGGTGCCGGCAAACCCCCCGAACCTCCTCGCCGCCGCAACCATGACCGGAGTCGCCGCAGCCCTACTGCTCGGTGGGCTGATCGGCTTCTCCCGCCGCGACCTGCGCACGTGATCATGCCGAAGATCCCTCCCGCGAGGCGTTGACCCCCACCGCAAGCACCTCGGCTGTTCCTGACGCTCAGTCGGCAACACGTCGGGAGTGAACCAGCCAACGACGCCGACCAGCGACCACAGCGCGAGTGTTGCGCGGATTGAACGCGGCCGGTCGAACAACGGTCCCTGAGCAGGCCAGGAATACGGCCGGCTCGTCCGCACCACCTACCTGAGCCGCTACATCGCCAACGAAGAGCTACGCCGCCGGGTGCGGCGGCAACTGAACAAGGGTGAGAGTCTGCACGCGCTCGCCGCGACCTATCTTCGCCCACCAAGGCCAGATCCGACGCCGGCACCGACGACCAGGTCGACCAGGCACTCTGCCTCACCCTTGTCACCAACGCTGTCGTGCTGTGGAACGCGACGTACCTGGGCGACACTCTCGACGCCCTGCGCGCCGAGAGCTACCCCATCACAGCTGAAGACGCGGCACATCTGACACCCGCGCAACACGATCACATCAACTTCTACGGCACCTACTCCTTCGACTTCGAAACAGAGCTCCGTCGTGATGGACACCGCCCGCTTCGCTCACCGGCCGCCTAACCAGCGGCAACCTGACGACGGAAGGGACATCATCGGGCGGCGACTCCCAGGAGTTGTTGGTTCTGCTGGTCTTGTTGCCACCGGTCGGCGTGTTGGCTGGCGCGGTCGAGGATGCGGGCGAGGGTGTCGTGCCAGTAGACCAGTTCGAACGAGCCTTGTTGAAGTTTGAGCTGGCGGACGTCGGCGATCTTGAGCCCGAGCAGCTCGGCGCGTAGGGGTGGGATGTTCTCCCACCGGTCGGGTGGTCCGATTTGGGCGTGCAGGCCGTATTCGTCGACCAGCGCCTCCACCCATGCGCGGAGGTCTTGGGCGTGGGCGGCAGTGTTCCCGGCCTGTACGTCCGGCTGTGCCGGGTTGAGTTGTCCGAGTTGTTTGGTGTGGGCGAGGACCTGGCCGGCGAGGTCGTTGAGCATGGTGGCCAGTTCGTCGATCGCCGGCCACGGATCCGGCGGCGACGGGTTCGGAGGTGGGCTGGTCACGGCCGACCGGCGGGGAGGAGCCGGGCCAGGCCACGCCGGCTGGTCGGCTGGTCGTCGGCGAGGTCGAGAGCGAACGCCTCATCCATCATCTGCGCGACGCCGGGGTCAATGAGGTCCCGCATCGCCGGTGACTCGAACCACGCCGGGACGGTCAGTTTGATCGGCTTGTAGTGGTCGACGATCGCCAGGGTCTCGTCCGGGCCGAGCCTGCGCAGCTCCCCTGGGGTGGCGAGGTCGACCTCCTCCTCGGACATGGAGACGGATCGGCGTTGGTCGTGCAGGTCGCGGCTGTGGTTGATCGTGGACCGGATCGTCTTCCCCAACAGGGTGGACAGTTCGTTGAGGGTGCCTACGTCGCTGATGCCTTTCAGGTACACCTTGGCGATGTGGTTCGACTTCACCTCTTCGGCGGCGGCACCGTAGATCCGGCGGATCTGGGCGAGGTCCTGCCACACTGATTCGACGATGATGCCCTGGCCACGTCCGGAGGACACGATGTGGGCCAGGTCGCGGAGTGGAGCGATGTTAGCCGCCTCATCCAGGCTGAGGAGTAGCGCGGGGCGGAGGGGGCGGCCGGAGGCTTCTTCGCGTTCCTGGACGCGGCGGACGGTCGCGTTGATGACGGACTCGAACACGGCCCGGTAGATGTGCTGGTCGGCGTTCGACGCGATCAGGTACAGAGTGCCGCGCTGGTCGAGGAGCCGGTCGATATCGAGCAGATCCCCTTCCCCGTCACGGGTGTTCGTCACCTTGCCCATCACTTCCGACGACCAGCCTTCGAGCAGGTTGTACGCGGTCGCCACGATCGACGACTTCGTCTTCTCGTGCGTACCGCGGTGCGCCTTCCAGGCCCGGACCGCCCGCTGGTCTCCGACGACGTCGAGGCGTTGGGTGATGAAGTCCTCCGCACCGATCTGGATCCAACCGAACACGTCGTCCAACGTGTGGTTCTCGCGGGCGGCCAGGAACAGGGCGGGGGCGAGCATCCGCCGGGCCAACGAGTCCCAGAACTCCTGTCCTTTGATGCCGCCGTCGTCGGCGTGGCCGGCGTCGGACAGCCACTGCCCGGCCCGCAACGCGTCGTCGAAGGAGTGGATGTACATCAGCGGCGAGAACCGGCAGGTGCCGAGCCCGGCCGACTCGGACGGGTTCAACACCCAGATCGGGCCTTGGTCGGCACGTCGGTGCAGGGTCAACCACAGCAGGTCGGTCTTCACACTGGTCACGACCGCCGGGCCGCGGTGCTGGAGCAGGTCGGGGACGAGCATCCGGGCGGTCTTCCCGCCGCCGGCGGGGCCGACGATCAGCTTCGACCCGCCAACCGGACAGGCCAGCATCATCGGCCGGCGGCTGGCCACCGCCAGCTCCCCCAGCGGCAGCCGGCGGGAGTCGGGCTGCTTGATCACGAGGCCGAACACGTCGCGGGCGCCGGCCCACTGGGAGGACCGGTCCCGTTGCTGCTGCAGGGTGCCGCGGCCGGAGGTGCCGCGGATCCGCAGCCACATCCATGCCGCGTACACGATCAGCCCGACCACCAGGACGATCCAGACCCACCACGGGATCCAGCCGAGCAGGTCACCGTAGATGTTCAACCCGGTCACCGGGTCATCACCTCCTCACGATCATCAGCCGCGACCTCGTCGCGGGCGCCAGCTGCGGGTGCATCGTCGTCTTCGTCGAAGGGGCCGGGTGGGGCGTCGGCGCCGCCGGTGATGGCGGCGTCGGTGTAGTTGGCCCACCGGTCCAGGTCGGTCCTCACATGGCAGACGACCCGGGGTGGGCGGAGTTCGGGCCGGCCCTCGATCAGGATGTGGGTGCCTTTCGCCAGCTGTTGGATGGTTTCGGTCAGGTCGCCGAGGCCGAGCAGGTCGTTGGTGTGTTTCGCCTCGGCCAGCTGCGCCTGCCGCAGCAGGTGGATGACCCCGGTCTCCCGGAACAGTGCGGCGAGTGGGGAGTCGGTGTCGATGTCGGACAGGTGGTGCAGCACCAGCACCAACGACACCCCGACCCCACGGCCCCGCTTGGCGAGCGAGCGGAGGATCGCTGCGACGGAGGGGAAGTCGGCGGTGTAGCCCTCCTCGATGATCACCACACTCTGCCGGGGGCTCATCGACCAGACCGAGGAGATGAACGTCGACATGATCGCCATCACCAGCATCAACGCCGCCGACCCGTCCTGCAGCGAGGAGGTGTGGACCACGATCAGGACCGCGCCGAGGTCGAGATCGTGGCCGTCGGCGTCGCGGGTCGGGCCGTCGATCAACCCGGACAGGGTGCCGTCCAGGGCGCCGTGCAGGTCGAACCCGAGCCGCAGCCCGTAGCCGAGCATGTCCTTCGCCCCGACATGACCGCTGGCCGCCAGTGCGGCCGGCAGGTACGCCAGGTCGGGTTGGAACAGGGCGTCGACGACATCACTCAACACCGGGACCCGGCCCTCCCGGGCGGCGCCGGCCATGGCCTGCCGGTGCGCCGCGGACAGGGCGAACCGTTCCTCCGACGTCAGCGGTCCGTGGAGCAGCTCGGCGACCATCTGGAGGAGCTCGTCCTGGCCGACGGTGTCGTACTGGTCGCCGCCGCGGGCGATGATCCGCGGGTCGAGGATGTTGACCCGGGCACCGTTCCCGGCCCGGTCGAACCTGATCCGCGCCACCCGTTTGCCGGAGGCTTCGACGATCCGGGCGGACGGGTCGTACTCGGAGTTGCGGTCCCGGTTCCGTTTCCGGTCGAAGCAGCAGACCTGACGGCCGGCGTAGATGGCGTCCTGCAGGTAGTGGTTCTTCACGAAGCTGCTCTTGGTGACCCCGACGTCACCGACCAGGACGACGTTGATCGACTCCACGATCCCGCGGTCGTACAGGACGAACGGATCGGATCCGACATACATGCCGGTCTGCTCATCGAGCCCGGTCGGGCCGCCGCTGAACGGCGGCTGAGACCGGATCAGCGCCGGGTTCGTGGCCACCACCTGCCGGGTCGAGGTGATCGTCGCGTCCCGATCGGCCACCTCATACCAGCCGAGCCGGTCCAGGAACCGGTACCGCCGCAACCCCCTCGGAACGGGGCCTTTCAGGTCGTCCCACTGACCCCGATCCGCCAAAAAAACACCGTCGTGGCCGGCGGCCGGCTCGTCGTCGCGTTCTTCCGGGTCGGGGTCGGTGCCGAACAGGGCTGCGGCTGGCCCCTGACGTCGCCGGGCGGACCTCTGGGCCTGCTCCTCCCGGCGTCGTTGCTGGTCCGCGCGTCGGCGTTGGCGACGGTTGGGCGACTCGTCGACCAGCTCCTCCAGCTCGGCTGGGGCATCTGGTTCGGTGTCGGGGAGTGTCATCGGAGGAGTCCTCGTCCCAGGGGTTGTGAGAGCACCATCGCGTCGGCCTGCCGGGTGTCGCACCAGGTGAAGGCGTCGACGTTCAGGTCGGCCATCGCGGAGTCGACCAGGCCGCGGGCCTGCAACAGGCCCAGATGGGACGGTGCGGAGCAGGTGACCCGGACCGACGGGATGACGCCGGCGGACTGGTGCCGCAGGTCGTACAGGACCTGGTGGCCGGCGTCGGCTTGTTCCTGGTCCTCACCGGTGGTGATCTTCCCGGTGTCGCGGGCGACCCGGGTCAACGTGTTGAGCAGCTGGTCGGCCATCTGCTTCTGGGATTCGCGCCGGTCCAGCAGCCGCCATGACGCCGTGACGGTGCGGATCACCGACGGTGATCCGGCGTCGAACACCTGCGCCACGGCCGGCAGCATCCACCGCGACGACACCCGATCCGCGGGCCAGCCGTACGGGGCGATGTAGCCGGTCGCGTGGTACCAGAGCACGTCCCGACCCCAGTCCGGCACCTGCAGGGCTTCCGGCAGCGGGGGTGGGTAGCCGACGAACGCGTCCCGGGCCGAGACGATCCCCGTGAGGTCGTCGATGCTGCGGCTGGGCACGTACAGGTGCCGGATCAGGGCACCCAGCCGGCGGGGGCTGAGCCCGTGGACGACCCGCAGACCGGCACCGTTCAGCAGCTCGGTCACCTCGCCGACCTGGTGGTGCACCGCATGGCAGATCGTGTCCCGGTCCGTCGCCCCGCGATGCTCGGCGGCCCACCGGTAGATCCCGGCCTCCGGGATCCGGATCGTGGCGAACATCCGGTAGGAGTCCGAGACCCGGTCCAGGTTCGTCATCCGCTGCTCGATGTTGTCGCCCAGCATCGTGTGCTCGAGCCCGTCGGCGCGCATCCGCCGGACCTGCTCCTTGTACGCGGCCGGGAGGCCGGGTTGGGCGCGGGTCATCAACGAGATCTCGTCGACCGGGCAGCGGGCCTCGGCGAGCCGGTTCAGTACCCGTTCCAGCTCGTGGTCCTCCCGCTGCGTCGCCGCCACCGACCGCAACCCGTCACCGCGGCCTTCGATCTCCACCGTGGCGGTGAAGTAGGCGCCTTTCGTGCCGGTCGTCGAGTGCCGGATCACGACCTGCTCGGCGGCGTCCTCGTCGACCGCGACACCGAGGATCAGGATGTCGCCGACCGGGGGGTGTTGGTAACGCTGCTGTCACCAGCCCCAATGCGCTCGTGATGATTGCCCGTTATGGAGTACCTGTCGGACGACGTGGATGATTTGGTCGAGTTCTGGACCTTGCTCGATGAGGACCGTCTGCTGCTGGAGGGCAGGCGAGGCGCCACGGCGTTGGGCTTCGCTCTGCTGTTGAAGCACTACAGCCGTCATGGCCGGTTCCCACCCGGACCGGCCGAGTTGCCGGATGCCGTGGTCGAGTTCGTGGCCCGTCAGGTCGGGGTGTCCGGGGCGGACCTGGGCAGCTACGAGTGGTCTGGCAGCACGATCGAGTATCACCGCAGTCAGATCCGCGCCCATCTGGGCTTCCGGGTCGCCACCATCAACGATCAGGAGAGGCTGACGACCTGGCTGGCCGCGAACGTGGCCCGCGCCGAGCGGCGGCCTGAGCGGGTCCGTGCAGAGCTACTCGCCCAGTTCCGACGAGAACAGATCGAGCCGCCCACGCCGGCGCGGCTGCTGCGGATGGTCCGTTCGGCGTTGCGCACCGCCGAGCAGGACTGGACTGGACGAATCTCGGCCCGCCTGGACACGCCGGTGAGGGGCCGCCTGCTGTGTTTGATCGACACCGAGGCTGGGGTCGACGACAGCGGCGACGAGGGCGGAGCCCACGGTTCGGAGACCGTGCTGGGATTGATCAAGTCGACGCCGGGGAACGTCGGCCTGGAATCGATGATGACCGAGATCGGCAAGCTGGAAGCGGTCCGGGCGATCGGGCTGCCCGCCGGCTTGTTCGCCGACGTGGCGCCCAGGGTGCTGGACGGCTGGAGGGTCAGGGCGGCTGTCGAGGCGCCATCGCATCTGCGCCGGCACGCCGAGCCGTTGACCCTCACGCTGCTGGCTGCGCTGGTCCATCAACGGGAACGCGAGATCACCGACGCGCTGGTGGACCTGCTCATCGCCACCGTCCACCGGATCGGCGCCCGTGCCGAGCGGCGGGTCACCGATGAGCTGGTCAACGCGTTCAAACGCGTGTCGGGTAAGGAGAACATCCTCTTCTCGATCGCCGAGGCGGCACTGGCGAGGCCCGACGATGCGGTGCGGGCTGTCGTCTTCCCGGCCGTGACCGGCGGTGAGCAGACGCTTCGGGAGCTGGTGCACGAGTTCAAGACCAAGGGCCCGGTCTATCGGCGCACCGTGCAGACCACGCTGAAGGCCTCCTACACCGGTCACTACCGCCGCGGCCTGATCGCGCTGCTGGAGGTCCTGCAGTTCCGGAGCAACAACACCGCGCACCGTCCGGTGATCGAGGCGTTGGGGCTGATCCGCCGGTACGCCAAGGCCGGCAACCTGACCTACTACCCGCTCGGAGAGAACGTGCCCGCCCACCCGGGCACCACCAGGGACTGGTCCGACCTGGTCTACCGATCCGACACAAGGGGCCGGCGACGCGTCGCCCGGATGGTGTACGAGGTCGCCACCTTCCAGGCGCTGCGAGAGCAGCTGCGATGCAAGGAGATCTGGGTCGTCGGCGCCGACTCCTGGCGCGACCCGGACGAGGACCTGCCCGCCGATTTCGAGGAACGACGGCCGGAGAACTACCGGGAACTGCGCAAACCGCTAGACCCCACCGTCTTCATCGACGGCCTGCGCGCGGAGATGACGGCCGCGCTCGGCGAGCTCGACACCGCGATCCCGACGCTGGACTGGGTCGACATCACCGACCGTGCCTCCGGGGCGATCACGCTGACCAGGCACGAGGCGGCACCCGAGCCAACCAACCTGGGACGGGTCAAGGGCGAGGTACGGCGGCGCTGGGGAACGGTCACGCTGATCGACATCCTCAAGGAGACCGTCCTGCGCACCGGCTGCCTGGACCAGATCAGCGCCGTCGCCGGCAGCGGCACCCTGCCGGTCGCGGTGCTGGCCGAACGGCTGATGCTGGCCATCTACGCCTACGGCACCAACACCGGCATCCGATCGGTCGCCGCGGGCGGCGGTCACGGGCACAGCGAGGACGAGATCCGCTACGTGCGGCGCCGCTACCTGACCCGCGACACCGCCACGGCGGTCGCGATCGGCATCGCCAACGCCACCTTCGCGGCCCGGCGAGCGACCCTGTGGGGTGAGGGCTCGACCGCGGTCGCCTCCGACTCCACCCACTTCCGCTCCTACGACCAGAACATCTTCACCGAATGGCACTCCCGCTACGGCGGCCGCGGCACCCTCATCTACTGGCACGTCGAACGCGGATCGATGGTCGTGCACTCCCAGACCCTGCGCGCCTCCGCGTCCGAGGTCCACGCGATGGTCGAGGGCGCGATCCGGCACGGCACCACGATGACCGTCGAGGGCAACTACACCGACACCCACGGCCAGTCCGAGATCGGGTTCGCCATCACCCGGCTGCTCGGCTTCGACCTGCTGCCACGGATCAAGCAGATCAACCGGGTGCGGCTGTACCGGCCGGCCGCCGGTCACCCCGACGCCTACCCGCGGCTGACCCCGGCACTGACCCGCCCGATCCGCTGGGACCTGGTCGCGCAGAACTACGACCAGATGATCAAGTACGCCACCGCGATCCGACAAGGGACCGCCTCGACCGAGGCGATCCTGCGCCGCTTCACCCGATCCGCATCCCACCCCACCTACCAGGCGATGCTCGAGGTCGGCCGCGCCCAGCGCACCATCTTCGTCGCCCGCTACCTGCGCAGCCGTGAACTGCAGCGCGAGATCACCGAGGGCCTCAACGTCATCGAGACGTTCAACGGCGCGAACTCGGTCATCCACTACGGCAAGGGCGGCGAGATCGCCTCCAACCGCAAGGAAGAGCAGGAGATGACCATGCTGTGCCTGCGGATTCTGCACGCCGCACTGGTATACCTGAACACCCTTCTGCTCCAAGACGTCCTCGCCGAAGACGACTGGGCCGACACCCTCACCGCCGAGGACCGCCGCGGCCTCACCCCGCTGTTCTGGCAGCACGTGCTGCCCTACGGCGAAGTGAGACTCGACATGACCGCCCGGCTCAGCATCCGAACAACCCCGCCGGCAACGCCCATCCAAAGCCCGTAGGGAACGTCCTCACCTGAACACCAACGCGACGATGCCGTCACCAGAAGGCACCGGCATTGGGGCTCGTGACAGCACCGTTACCAACACCCCTCTGAGGGGTGAATTACGTGCTCTCTATCGTGTCGTTGAAACCCATGGTGGCCGATGCTGCGCCGGCGAAAACGGATATGTAGGACACGACGAACGCCGGAACGGCGGCACCGAACGCCGCGATGAAGGGCTCGTTGACCACTTTGAGTCGTGCGAAGCAGAGGTAGTCCTGGTAGCCGAACAAGAGGTCGGATGCCAGGCGCCATCCTCGGTCGGTCCCGCCTTTGCCGAAGACCACGAAGGCGAGAACGATGTGGGCCACGCCCCATAGACCCACGATGGCCGGGCCCGCCTCGCCGGACCACCGGGCCAGAAGAGTCCGGAACTTCCGCGGCGGCTCGTTGCCGATGGGCTCGTATTGGAACGGCTCGGGCCAGCAGAAGAAGATGAGGTCGATCAGGATCGGCAGACCCTCAAAGCACCATTCGAGGTTGGCAATCTCCTCGCCGTCGTCACAACCCGGAAGTTTAGAACCCGTGCCGAGCACCCACGGCACTGAAAGCGCCCAGGCGGCGAATTCGAAGACCAGTGACGCCACTGAGGACAGCTTCTGTATGAGGTCCCCGCCGCCCTTGTAGCTTGGCCCCATTTTGATGGCGGACATCGTGTCGGCCGGCCAGAACACGAACGACTTGATCAACCCACAAACATCAGAGGCGATGTAGAAGATGTTCGGATGCGTAGCGACGGACACGGTGCCGGTGGGGCCGACGGCCGCGAGCTCCGAGCTCTGGAGGCCGCTGGCCTGCAGCAGGGCGGCCGGTGTGTAGGCGGCCACGAACCCCTGGACCGACTGATCGGTCGGGTAGGGGGCGTTCCCCGTGGCCAGCTTGAAGGCGATCGTGGTCGGCGCGGCGAGCACGAGCGCGGCGAGGTCGAGCGTACTGAGCGGGCTGTGCACGAACTTTGCGTAGAGATCACTGACGAACGGGATGGGCCATGGAGCCGTGAACAGGGCCCTGATGCTGGTGAGCAGATCGGCGGCTGCGGCCAGGATCTGGTCTACGAGAGCGCCGGTGTTCTGCAGCGTCCATACCGCGATGCCTTTCATGACGCTCAAGGCCGCGGCTGTGGCGTTGACCAGGAAGGTGTCGGTGTGCTCGAGAGCCTTTTTGAGATAGGTCGCGGCGTCGCTGAACGCCTGCGAGGCGCTGAAGCTGTTCGTCGTTGACTGGATGCTGTCCACGAGTTGACTGGCGGCATCGCCGGCTACCGCCATCATGGCCATGTGCTCGGATTCGTTGAGCTGCGGAACCGGAGCGGCGGCCAGATTGTTGACGAGACCGTTGATGAGAACGTCGTGGTCGAGCATGTCGGCCGCCGGCGGTGACGCCGGCGTGTTGGTCTGCTGGATCTGGACCAGGCTTTGAGCGCCCAGTTGGGCGATCAGCCCGTCGACCGCGGCCGAGGCCTGCTGCTGGAGCCCGGTGAAGTAGGTGCTCACGCCGGTACGGAGGTAGTTGGTCACCGCGACGCCGAAGTCGAGGCACGTCGTGACGGCCGTTGACACGACGGTGTGGGTGCGGACTATGTCGTCCCAGTCGAACAGGAAGCCCAGCCACTGGAACAACCGGTCGAATCCGACCTGGACCTGGTCGAAGATTTCCTCGGCGATGTCGGCCACCTGTTGTAGGGCAGTGACGACGGCGGTATAGGCGGAGTTGGCGAAGTTCAGCACGACCTGGACGGCGCCGGCGGCGGCCGAAAGGGTCACCTGGACCACGGACAGGAAGCCGGTTCGGATCGCACTGTAGATGTCGCCCCAGCTGACGTCCCAGGTGAACAGTGATGCAGCTTGGGCTCCGGATGCGGCCTGCGTCAGCACGTCGTCGGCCTCGACCGAGGTCAACGTCCGGAAAACTGGATGACCAGTTGAGAAGTCCATCTGCCAGTGCTGATCCGGCACCAACGTGGGGTCGATTCGCCCGGACGGCCTATCGCCATGACCGCTCACGTAGCGGCCGACTCGTGCGTCGTTGCGGGGATGCAGGTGGGACGCCTCGCTTTCCTCCACGCTGTCCGGTAGGGTTTGGGCGAGGGTCATCAACTGGTTCAGGCCGGACGCGACCTGACCCGCGTCGGCCTGGTTGTTGAATTGATCCGGCAGCAATGAGACCTGATTGCCGTTCGGGTCGCTGATCGTCTGACCCAGCAGATCTTGCGCCGTGACCGCGCCCAGCTGATCCCGGATCGGTTTGCTCGGGTCTACCAGCACGCGGTCGTCCTCGGGCATGGTCTCGACCCACAGCCGGAACACCGGAGTACCCAGAGCGCCGGTCGGGATGGACATCGAAACCTTCCCCGCCGCATTCGAAACCCCGGTCCAGGGACGCTGTACATCAAGAAAACACGTGACGCCATTGATCGTCATGCTGGTGGGATCATCGACGGACAGCCGGACACCGGCCCCAACCCATGTCGCTTGGGTGTCTTGGTCGTACACCGTCAATTGGACGTCGTAGGAGTCGAACTGTTCGACAGCATTGGCGCCTGTGGCCGCAATCTCGACCTCGTCGAGATGCCAATCCTGCGACAACGGCTCCTGCCAGTACTGGAAAAGCCGGTTGTCGCTGGAGGTTATGAACGCCCGGCTGCGCCCATCTCCGTCTTGGATGACCCGCAGCTGTGCCCAGTTCATCGTCGTGTTCAGCGGTATGACATCACCCCACGTGCTGCTGCCAGCCGTGTCCTGCATCACGTGGTAGACGTGGCTGTCCTGCCCGATCGCAAACACCTCGAGGGCACCGTCTTCCCGCATTCCGGCACCGATGACGGCCCACGCCGCGGACCCGGACACCCGAACCGGCTGATATCCCGTCTGAGCCGAGACATCGACGGACAGATAGTCGCAGGCGCCGCTCGACGTGAGCGCGAACGCCTCGGAGTACCCGGCCCCGCCCATGGTCGCGGACACCTGCGTGTACGCCCCGGCCGCCGCGAACCCGGTCACGAAGTCACCGGTCCCCGGAATCGCCACGCCAAGCCCGGTTCCAGCTGCCTGCCCATTGGCCGCGGCAAAGACACCAAGATAGGAGTCCCCGGACGGGGTGGGAACCACTCCGGCGCACCAGCTGTTCGTGGTCATGGGCAGGCCCACGCTGCCACACCCCTGCCATGTTCCGTCGGGCTGGAGGAAAGACGGATGCGTCGTTCGCCCGGTCGAGGCGTAGTTGACCACAAGAGTCCCCGTGCCGTCCGGATCGACCGACACGTCGAGGACCACCGAGCCCGTCGCCGGCGTCAGGGCGGGCAAAGCAGTCCAGCCGCTCCACCGCCGATCCGAAATCGAGTACACCTGCGCGTCGGCAGTCGCCGCGTACACGGTCGTTCCCGACGCCGGCTCGTGAACGGCCGCCACGGCAACGGCCGCTCCACCGGGGAACTGCATGTCTGCCAGACTCCAGTTGGTGTCGCTTCCGGAGTCGGGATAGATGTTGTACAGGTGCCCGTCCGTGCCGATCGAGAAGACCTCGACCTCACCGGACCCCGTCGGCGCCAGCGCGTAGTCAGTACCGGCCGCTACCGGTGCGGACAGGCGATAGTTCTGCATCAGTTTGGAGCCGACAGAGACGGTTGCCCCCACCGGAGACGGTCCGGCTGCCGGGCCGCCCGGCAAGCCGGCGTGGGTGGCGTCTGCACTCATAACAAGGGTCCCTCGGCCGAACGGGGCGGATTCACACCCGTCGCGCACTATTGTCCTGCTCGCGCCCGGTGTCAATACTCCTGGTCAATGTCGACACGCTGTACGGACAGTCTTGCGGCGGAAGACCCTTGCTTCAGCCGCCTTCGAGTCGATCCCGCCCTCGCTCCCGTCCTGGAGGCGTTGTGATGATTGACGGCGGGTCAGTAGGCCACGGACAACGGCGCGGTGGCACGGCACAGATGTTGTCGACTCAACAAGCACGTCGTTCGGCTTCGCGGGTCCGTCGGGCAGGACGCGAGAGACACACCGAAAGGGCTGCATAATCCCGGTTATGCAGCACTGACCGTCGGAGGCGAGGCGGCTGGCCCGGATATTCAGCCACGGGAACGTCGTCTTGGAGGGCGGCCGGGCGTTCGATCGGGCCGTCGTCCTCGACCATGCGGCCCTGTCGGCGCCGCGGCCGAACCGCAACCCGCGCGAGCGGGCAACACCTTCTGCGTCGGTCGATTCGGCCAGGCAGTAGGCACTGCCGTGGCGTGGCCCGGACGCAGCGCGCCGTTCTCCTGGGTCGTTTTGTACAGGGTGTAAAGGTACGCAAAACTGCCCATGGACGCCCCATCCCATAACCCCGATCATTGTTTGACTGCACGAAGGGGACTGGGGCTGCATCCGCACTCAATGCGCTGGTCGCGTTGGGAGACGAGCCGCAAACAGCGTCGAAGGTTGATAGTTGGTGGAGCGTGTCTTGATCGGATGCAACCCGTCAATTGGAGGGACAATACCAGGTGACAATCAACTACAATTTCGCGTTCCCAGCCACCACGGGAACCTTATGGGCATATCGCCCTGACTTGGGCGAGGTGGACCGCGGGATCAGCGTGGCCGCTGGTACCAACCCGTCCATCGCAACGTTGGATACCGAAATCTCGGGGCTATTCGCCGTCGCATTTCACGGCGACAACGGCAATCTTTGGACGCTTGACCCCGACCTTCACCTCGTCGATCGCGGATTGAACATGGCTCCTGGGACGAGCCCATCTATCATACGCTTAAGGGACCGCCTCTATGCCGTCGCATTTCATGGTGGCAACGGCAGCCTTTGGACGATGGACCCCGACCTTCACGCTGTCGACCGGCGCCTGGGAATGGCATCCGGCACCAGCC